>NC_006138.1:1765000-1925000 GCF_000025945.1 Desulfotalea psychrophila LSv54
ATCATCTTCATCGCCAACAGAATACAGTAAATACTGTAGTGTTTCTGCTAATACACGATCTTTTTCTCTTGCCAATACTTCTTCGGCAGCATGAGTGCAATGACGAAAGACCAGCTGATCTTCAATGCTGGTATCTACGTCAATATGGGGATCTTCTTTGGCCCTTGGCCACACGTGTACCATCCCCAATGCGGGCTTTAATGTATCGAATGCAGATGAATCTTCCTGTTTTTCCATAAACCGACGTACCGTACCTCCAACAAAATCTGCCACCTGCAATAATTCTGACTCTATTGGTGTTGAATACTTTATTTCACGACTTGAGAACAAGTCTTGCTGAAAATGCTTGTTGATATATGGCGCGAAAGAATCCATGAAATCCTGAGAACCGTGGGTGTCAACAACCACAATGACCTGGCTTATGCCCTTATAAATCTTTTCAAACAACCTGCGCTGACAATGCTTATAGGTTGATGATTTAAATCTAAAACCACCATTTTTGTGAAGCCGGCTCTTCATAATTATCATCACAACAAAACGAGCTCTTAATTGGCCTAGGCTTTCACATATATCTTTTCGTCGCTTTAGATTTGAACCAACTTTTGATGACTTTAATTCTTTTCCCACGCCATGTTTATTGCGGATTTCACGAAGCAATGCGCTATCATGATCAAGGTCATTTTCGTCGTTAATTACCGCACAGATGACATAGCAATCATCATTCAGGACTGGATCGCCCGATTCATCAATATGTATTCGTTTTCGCATATCATTTTCTCCACTTTCTGTAATGTCTCTAACTGAGGTGATACACAAATATCTTGCTAAACACAAGGAATAAGCTACTAGAGTCGCACGCAATATACAGAAAGTAACTTATAAAGAAATGATCCATCCCCCTCTTGGTAGCATGTAGCAAGTTCTCCTCACCCTGTTTCAAAACCCCCCCAAACGAAACACCTGTCAATAATCTTTAATAGCACGTACACGGCCATAGACGGCCATAAACGCGCATACACGTCTGGCGCCTAAAACAGGGTGTACTATCTCCGTATAAGTTTTGAGCTTTTTTAATAACCTCTGCGGAGAGAATCTCGTGGCCCCTATTGTCTGTAGTTTAGAAGAGTACCAAGCAGCACGTACAGCCAGAACCCGTCTGATAGAGGGCGCCAGGGCGGTGCGAGTGACCATCGACGGTGACAGCACCGAGTTTACTCAGGTGAGTCTGCCCCAGCTCAACGAGACCATTGCCGGAATGCAGGCATACCAGAACTTGACCAGTGGTAATGGTGTGGTGGCCTTCAATATTCACGGCTGCAAGGGCTTCTGATATGGGATCAATCGTCGATATGCACGGCAGACCCTTTGCCCAGGCCAGTTCCTCCGGAGGTTTTGGCCCTCTCTATGAGGGGGCATCCACCGCTGATCGGATCGGTACCTGGGGGCTTTCACCGGCTGGGCCCAACGTTGGCCAGAACGGGATCATTGCCATCAAGAAACGCTCCCGCCAGAGCGAGCGCAATAATCCCACTGCCAACGGGGCCATCGATGCCTTTGTCTCCAACCTTGTCGGTACTGCCATCTCTCCTGCCTGGCAAATTGATAATTTATTGCAAAAGGAGGAGCTGGAATCCCTCTGGCAGGACTCCCAGAAACAGCTTGATTATGTGGGCTTCACCGACTTCTACGGACAGCTTGAGCTTATCTGCCGCTCCATGGTGCGTGATGGTGAAGGTCTTGCCGTGATCCATGAGTTGCAACCCTCCCTTGATAATATTGTCCCCATTCAGATCCAGCCCCTGGAGTCTGACCACCTCGACCCCAACTTCAACGATATTTCGCCCGAAGGAAACGAGATCCGTTTCGCCATCGAGTGGAAGGCGGGTAAACGCTATCGCTACTGGCTCTATGACAACCATCCGGGCGAGGTCTTTCTCTGCGCGGATAATATCAGACGAATTCCTGTGCCAGCGGCAGATGTTCTCCATGTCTTCCGTCTGAAAAGGGCAGGGCAGTGTCGTGGCAGTGGTTGGCTCGGTTCTGTGATCACCAAGCTTCATGACATTGATGTCTATGACGATGCCGAGCTTGTCCGGAAGAAAGCGGCCGCCCTCTGGGGTGGTTTCATCTATCAGGATAATCAGGTGGCATCTACTTCCAGTAATCCCTTTGGTGGCACCCCTGGGGCCAGATCAAACGGCGTGCAGAGCATTGAGCTGAAGGCGGGCCATTTTCCCGTATTGCGAGATGGAATGAAGATCGCCTTCTCCGAGTCGGCCGATGTGGGCAACAACTATAAAGAGTTTATGAAGACTCAGTTTCGCCTCATTGCCCGGGGCATTGGCATCACCTATGAGCAACTCACCGGCGATCTGGAAGGGGTGACCTATAGCTCTATCCGCTCCGGCCTCATCGAATTTCGCAGACTCTGTGAAACCATTATCGCCCGTACCCTGGTCTTTCAGTACTGCCGACCCATCGTCGATCGTTGGATTCGTGCTGCCATCCTCAACGGTTGTCTCAAGACCATCACCCCTGGTGAGTATCTTGCCAATCCCCGTCTCTTTCATCGGGTTGATTGGCATCCCCATGGTTGGGATTTCACCGATCCAGTCAAGGACCGAGTGGCTGAGCTGATGGATATCAGAAGCGGGATCAAGAGTCGTCGGCAGGTGGTGGCCAAACGTAATGGCAGTGTTGAGGTGGTGGATCGTGAGAACCGCGAAGACCTGCAACGTGCCGTGGATAATGGCCTTGTCTACGATTGCTATCCCGGCCAGACCACGGGCAGTGGTGCGATTCAAAAGGTAAGCGAACAAGTAATTCTACAATCCCTGGAGACAAAATGATTACCCCGCATATTGTCAGTGAAGTTTTAAACCGTCCCCTCCTGGTTACCCCCGATAAGCTCCACGCTATTCTCGGGGTGCTCAATAGCAAGAACGAGGGACATCTTGACCTTGATCTTGCAGCCCTTGCCCCCCTTCTGGGTGCGGATAAAAACGGTATGGCCACTCGGGCAGAATCCCGACCCGTGCGCAGAAGCAGTGATGAGGAGAAGCGGGTGGCCATCATCCCCGTGATCGGCAGTCTTGTCGCCCGTAACCGTGGTTTTGACGATGGCTCCGGTCTGCGCTCCTACCGAACCATTGCCCATGAGATCGACCAGGCCCTGGCGGATCAGTCCATCCTCGGCATCGTCCTCGATATTGACTCCTACGGTGGGGCGGCCGCTGGCTGTGCGCGTCTGGCCGGGCATATTAAGGAGGCCGGTCTCGTGAAACCCATCTATGCCAATATTGATCTCAACTGTTTTTCGGCAGCCACCTGGATCGCCTCTGCATGCACTAAGGTCTTTTTGAGCGACGGGCTGGATGCGGGGATGGGTTCCGTGGGCTGTATTGCCATCCATCGGGACCAGAGTGTCAAGAACGAGAAGGAGGGCGAGGTCTATACAGCCGTCTATTTTGGTGAGCGTAAGAATGATTTTAGCCCTCACCAACCACTCTCGGGTGATTTGCAGACCAAGATGCAGGCTGGGGTGGATCGGATGGGCCATGCCTTTGCCGCCGCCGTGGCAGAGAATCGTGGCCTTGATCTACAGGCCGTCCTTAAGATGCAGGCGGGTACCTTCTATGGCCAGGATGCCATCACCCATGGTCTTGCCGATGGTGTTGCCAGCCTTACCGAAACCGTCGCCCTGCTTGGTGCAGAGGCAGAAGAAAGAGAACGGGCTTCCGTTCATAACACAACAGGCCTGACTCAGGCAAAAAACAGAGGTGAAACTATGTCACTATCCGAAAAACTCTCCGCACTTCTGGCAGAAGAGGGGGCGGTACAGGCCCTGGCCAAACTTGGCTACATTGCAGCCGATGCGGCAAAAACAGAGATGAGCGAGGCGCTTACCGCCCAAAAGAGCAGCTGTCTTGATGCCGTTAATCTGGCCGCCATCGCCGGGGCCAATGCCCTGCAGGTGAAGGCTATTTTGGAGGGTGAGAATCTTTCCAGCGAGCATGTGGGCGCGACCCTGCAGTCCATGCGTGCCAGTGCCGGGGCCAAGAATCTTGCCTCCACCATTTCGCATGCGGCCGGTGATGGTAAACATCCCCTGGTGGCAGCGGCTGAAAAAGTTCAGAAGTCTGCCTGAAACAATTTTAATGTTGCGCCTTAATATCCCGACAAGGAGGAACTCATGCCAGTAAAAACAGAATCCAATACCCTTTCCGATGGATTGAAATGGGAACAGGACGCCAACTATTCCCGGGCCAAGGTGACCATCGCCTACCATGCCAAGGCTCCCCTGCTCGCGGTTTTGGGGCAGGTCACCACCAGTGGCAAATATAAACCGCTTAATCCCGCCGGCGACGATGGCACAGAAAAAGCCGCCGGAATCTCTCTGCTGGCAGTCGATGCCAGTGGCGGAGATTGTGCCGGTGTCATCTTAAACGATGATGCCTTGGTCAATATGGATGCCCTGGTCTGGCCTGACGCAATAACCGTTGAGCAGAAGGCCGCCGCAATCGTTGAGCTTTCGGCCCTCGGTATCAAGGCCGTTTCCGTTGCCTAAACAGATACACATCAACCTACTCGGAGAATATTATGTCTGATCTTATTGTTAATCCCTTTGATGACGGGGGCTATGACCTGGCCACCATGACCACTGCGGTCAACATCATTCCCAATAAATATGGTCGGCTGCGTAGCATGGGCCTCTTTGCCCGTGAGCCGGTGCAGAGTCGGGTCATCATTGTTGAAGAGAAGAATGGCCATCTCACCCTCCTGCCTTCCCTGCCTCCTGGTAGCCCTGGTACCCGGGCAAAAAATGGTAAGGGCAAAACCAGATCCTTTATCATTCCCCATATTCCCTACGACGATGTGGTTCGTCCCTCGGATATTCAGGATAAACGCGAGGCCGGCACCTCCAACCCAAAAACCCTTGAAACCGTGATGATGCAACGTCTCACCGGTATTCGTGGTTCTCATGCCATCACCGAAGAGCATCTCATGTGCGGGGCAATCAAGGGGATCATTCTCGATGCCGATGGCAGCGAGCTTTACGATCTCTATAAGGAGTTTGGTATCACCGCCAAGGTCATCGCCTTTGCCCTGGGTGCCGAGGGCGGCGATGTGGCGGCTAAGTGTCGCCAGGTTGTGCGTCATATCGAAGACAACCTGCTGGGTGAGGTGATGAGCGGTGTGCACTGTATCTGTGGCGAGATGTTCATGGACGACCTCATCTCTGATCCGAGCGTTGAGAAGTTCTTCCTGAACCACACTAAGGCTCTGCAGCTTGCGGGTATTGATGAAGATCCACGTAAGGGCTTTGTCTTTGGTGGAATCACCTTCGAGGAGTATCGGGCCAAGGCAACGGATCCAAGCACCGGTAAAGCCCGAAGCTTCATCGGCGCAGATGATGCCCACTTTTTCCCCGTGGGTACCATGAACACCTTTAAGATCCACGATGCGCCGGCGGAGTATATGGAGACCGTAAACACCTTTGGTCAACCCCTCTATGCTAAGCAGGTGATGTCGGCCGATGGCAAGAAGATAGATATCCTCAGTGAGTCCAATCCACTGCCTATCTGTCGTCGTCCTGGTCTTTTGGTTAAGGGCACCAAGTAATGAGCAAACTTCACGACGATACCCTGGAGGCCTATGCCACTAATCCTGATCTCTTTGGTCGGGAGATAGGCGTTGATGGCAGGCCCTGTTGTGGGGTGAAACGGGAGCTGGATTGGCGTGAGAAACAGGATTGTGGTTTTGAACTTGGTATCGAGGCGATTCGGCTGACCCTGGCCCGGGACTTTTTTGAGGTCGTTCCCGTGCGTCGGCAACAGCTTGAGGTTGATGGTTTTCTCTATGATGTCGATGATGTCAAAATTCGGGGCCATCTGCTCAGAATTCTCTTATCGAGGTACTCCTCATGATCAGTCTGGATCTGAATACAGATGTCGCCCAACAGCTGGCAAAGCAGGTGACAGGTACCCAGGGACAGATGAAGAAGGCCTTTCGGGGTGCCCTGAGTGATACGGGAAGTGCCGGTGTAACTTTTGTGAAAAAACGGGTTAGTGCCTCAACGCGAGTTGCGCAGAAGCGTTTAGCTGTGCGGATGAAAAAAAAGATTCTCAATTATGATGAGCATCCCGAAGTTGAGCTCTTCTTTGGCGCCAATCCCGTGGCTTTTCATACAATCGGCACCCTCACCCAGACCAGAAGTGGGGTGACAGCTGGGCGGATGCATCGGAAAGGGGCCTTTACTCCGGCTAATGGTGGTCTTGGTGGTAGGGCCTTTATTCGGGCTTCTTCAAAGCATTTTAAGCCGGAGTTTTATTCGACAGAAAGTTTTTTTAAGGGATCGGTCGTGAGTAAGTACGGGAGCGTCAAGAGTCGTTTTCCTCTCCGGTTAGCCACTGTCCAGATTAACGATGAGGTGGGTGCTGCTGTGGAAGAGTTTTCCGGTCATGTTCAGGAAATTTTCGATAAGAAGTTCAAGCAACGTATGAACTATGAGGTGAATGTGAAATGAACCAAAGTTTTGCTACTCAATTTACTGAACGTCTCCAGGAGCTGGTGGCGGATCTCAGGTATTTCCATAAGCCCACCGGCAAGTGGATTGCCCCCAGGGTGGTTGAAACCATGTTTCTGGCCCGGGCGCGAGGGCAGAAGGAAGATTGTGAGTATCCCGCCATTCGTTGGGCCATCTATAAGGGGGCCTTTGATCGGCATCGACCTCAGCCTTTTTCGGTGATTCTTAATCTTGGTCTTTTGCTTGATACCTCCTGTGAGTCGGTGGTTGAGGGAACTGCAAACATAATAGAGTTCACCAATGCCGTGGGTAAGCTCTGTGAGAAGCCCATCTTTGCCCCCTATAAATTAAAGACACCAATCCCCTTTCAGATTGGTGATCCCACGGAAGGGCAGGAGGGTATGCAGCCACATCCATATTATTGGTCGAGCATGCATCTGGATTTTTTAAAGTCTTAATAAGGAGAAGGTCATGGGAAGAGCAGTATCGATTATCGGCACCACCTATGTGGGCCTATTGGATAAGGATAAAAAACTTGTCGGTGGCTATCGGCGGGTGGGCGAGTGTTATCCCTTTAAGATTAAGGTCGAGACCGAGCAGAAGAAGATGGAATCTCGCCAGCGAGAAAGTGCCGGGCAAACCCTGCACACTAAGAACCGGGTCAGTGCCATTGGTGGTTCTATAAATATTCGTGAATGGACAGCAGCCAATCTTGCCTGGGCCTTGTCTGGTACCGAGGTACTTAATACCGCAGTTGCCGGCACGGTGGCCGATGAGTCCGTCACCCTGATTGCAGATAACTGGGTGCGTTTAGCCCATCAAAATATTTCGGCAGTGAAGATCGCCGATGCCGCCGAGGGCAGTGACTTTGAGGTAAACGCGCCTCTGGGGCTTATCCGTTTTATTACTGGTGGGGCCTTGAGTGCCACTGCGGTTTCCGTTGCCTATAGCTATGCAGAAGAATCTGGCTACCGGGTTGATATTGGCAACAAGTCTCTGGTTCGGGTGGCCATCATGATTGATGGTGAAAACGAATATACAGGTGAAGCCATTTCAGCGGTGTTTGATTCCGTGGTGCTCTCCTCTTCAGCTGAGATCAGCCTTATCTCTGAGCCTGATAATGAGTACGAAGAGCTGCCCTTTGAACTCTCCTTTGAGACTCTCCCAGGGAAGAAGTCACCGGGCTATATCAATGGTCTTCCGCTTTAGGATCGACCTGTAAACGTATCTATAAATTTCAGGCGGGTTCGTACCCGCTTGGCTGGAGTGAATAATGATTCAAACAAAAGCGATTACTTTCAACGGCCGCCAGCTCATCATAAAAGAGCTGACTGTTCCCCAGATCGATGCCTGGGAGAAGACCTTGAGCAACCATGAAGAAACCACTGTCCCTTCCCTGGTGGAGATGCTTGTGGATTCTGCCCTGCCTCTCTCTGCCGTGCGCCTGGCCGTCCCTGAATTAACCGATGCCGATCTCTTGGCCGACATTGCTCCCTCCCAGTGGTGCGAGCTGTATAGGGAGGTGGAAGAGGTGAACTCTTTTTTGTCCCAGATGGTGGAGAAGATGGCCAAACTCGGCGAAGCCCTCGTGCAAAGCGGGAAAATACCAATCTCATAGCTGTTGCCTGCGATTTGGTAAAGCTTGGTCATGTACATGCAATGAGTTATGGCATGGGCCTTTTTAAACGTGTCTTGGAAGAGGAGTCGAGGAAAAGATAATGGCAAGTAAATCACAAAAATTTGTCTACGCCCTGCAGGCAGTGTACGAGGGCAAGAATGATATGGCCCAACTCAGTGGCGATCTTAAATCCCTGGGGCAGATTGAGTCATTTCAGAAACTGCAGGGAGATTTCACTTCGACCACCACTGCCCTGGTTGCCGCCAAGGCCCGGATGCGTGATCTTAAATCCGAGATGAAAAAGCCCGGTGGTGAAGCCTTCGCCACCGAATATAAAAATGCTACTGCCTCGGTATCAGCCCTCTCAGCTAAACTACAGAAGCAGAAACAAAAGCTTGATGACTCTCGACAGTCTATGCAGACCCAGGGTTTTCAGATGAACGATCTGGCGGGGCAATATAGAAAACTTGCCGAGTCCACCGAGCTCCATGGACAGAAGATAGCCGCCATGCGCACCCTTGGTGTTCAGTCCTTTGCCAGCATTGACCGTAAGGTGCAGGAACTCCATGCCGCCTATAAGATTTTAGAGAAAGATCCTTCCATAGCCGCCCGTGAACTTGCCGCCGCCAAACGAAAGATGAAGGCGGATATTGCCTCATTAACGGGTGAGACAGGTAAATGGGCCAGTAAGATTGATAAGGTTAAAATGGGTTTTGCAGGGCTCGCAGGTCTTACTGTAGGCGGGTACCTCCTGGGCAATATGGTGCAGAAGACGGGAGATGCGGCCCGTGAACTGCAGAACCTTGCCCGAGTAGCAGGTACCTCGGTGGAGGAACTCTCTGCCACGGGTTTTGCCACCCAGTTCGTTGGCATAAGTGTAGAAAAACTTGCCGATATTTCCAAAGATGCCAAGGATAAGATCGGTGATTTTATCGAGAATGGCGGTGGTGAGTTTAAAGATTTCTTTGATAATGTTGCCCCTAAGGTTGGCCTCACCGCCCAGGAGCTGATCAAGATGTCCGGACCTGACTGTCTGGTGGCAATCAAAAAGGCCTTGGATGATGCCAATATCTCGGCCGACAATCAGGTCTTTTATCTTGAAGCCCTGGCTAATGATGCCTCTCTCTTGACCCCCCTCTTGGAAGATAACGGTCGTGCCATGAAGGAAAAGGCGCAGCGTGCCCGTGAGTTGAACCTTTCTATTTCTGATATGGATAATGCCAAACTTGTCGAGATGGCCGAAAAGACCAAGGAGCTTACCGATACAGGTGGTGCTCTTACCCGTGAAATTGTTTCGGCCCTGGCTCCAAGTCTTCAATTCTTGATGGGGCAGGTGCAGGATGTTGTTGCTTGGTTTAATCAGCTGGACCCCGGTATACAGAGAATTATCGTCCTGGGTGCCACAGGTACTGCCATAGTGGCTGGCCTTGGTGCCGCCTTCTTCCCCCTGGTCAGTTCCATCTCCATGGGTCTGCCCCTTCTCTCCTCTCTGGCCTTAGGGTTTAAAAGTGTTGCAACAGGGGCCAATGTTCTGGCCATTGCCTCAAGGGTACTGGGCGTTGCTGTGAAGGGCATCCTCCCCGTGGGGATCATCTTCATGATCTATGAAATAGGTAAGGCCATGGGCATCTGGACACCTATTATGAATGCGGTGCAGAGGGGTGCTATCAGCCTTACCGCTGGCATTCATCTCCTTGGTCTGAATATTCGCAGGCTGTGGAATGTCATTAGCGGTGACGATGCAGAAGTTGTAGCTCTTGATAAGCGCATCGAAAAGGTTGGGCAGATGTATGACAAGCTTTCTGCAAAGGTTGGTGAGAAGCAGGAAGAGCTGGTTGATAGCGCCAAGGCATCTCAAAAGAAAGTCACGGCAGAGATCGAAAAGGGAGCCACCGATCAGGTTGCCATTGTCCAGGATGCAGTCAAAAAGATGTCTGATGCCTATGCGGGAGCCGCCTCCGGAGCTCTGGCACAAAAGCCTGGTGAGAAAGGATCCAAAAAGAGAGGTTCTAAGAAGAAGGGTAAGGAGAAAGAAGAGAAGATCGATGCGTTTGGGTTCACAGAAACAGAAAATAAAGATAGCAAAAAACAGCTAGCCATTGCCGATGCCATCAAGTCTGGCGACATGACAGGCTATAAGAAAAAGAAAAAAGACGATGGCACCTGGGCGTGGGAGGCAGATGAGAAGGCAAAACCCAAAAAAGATACCTCGCCCAAAAAGGTCTACGGCAAGAACGGCAAGTGGGACTACCACTATGGCGATGATACGGGCCTGAAAAAACGTAAGGGTGGCGGTTACGAGAGAGAGGAGAAGGCGAAGAAAGAGTCAAAGAAAAAGGCTGCTCGCTCAAAATCGGCCCTTAGCGCCATGGCCATTGATAGTCTTAGAAATCACTCTGCAGGTCTTAAACGTTATAGCTATCTACGGGAAAGGGTTGGTATCAAACTTCCCGCTGGCGATAGTGCAGCCATGGTCTCTGCCAAAATAGATAAATTAGCCGCCATGGCCAAGAGACCGGGCAGTCGTCTTGCTACTGCTGCAGGAGGAGAGGAGGCCAAGAAAATTGTTGAACTGAAACTGGGCAAGGCCAAGGTGCAGGGTAGTCAATCCGATGTCGATAGCTTTATTGAAGAGCTGAAAAGGGCGGGGACTTTGGCATGATAAGCCTTAACAGTGTGGTGCTTCCTCCGGATCTCTTCTGGTCCGATGAATTCGGCTGGACTCCCGTTGCCAGCGCCCTGGAGTATGGCACCACGGGTTCGGCCTTTGTTGATGTCAGTAAAAAGAAGAGTGGTCGTCCCATTACCCTCTCTGCCGAATCTGATACCTGCTGGCTTACCCGTGCCGATGTTCTGGCCCTTAAAGCCTTGGCCGATCTACCGGGTAAAGAGATGACACTGACCCTCTACGAGAGAATATTTACGGTGATTTTTGCCCCTGGTGAAAAGCCCTTTGATGCCGAACCCGTTTGGCAAGAGATGCCCGTGGTCGATGATGATAAGTGGGTTGTTACTGCCCTGAGATTAATTGAGATTTAGGATATAAAAATGGCAATCCAACTAGAAAATATAAAGCTGATGGCAAGTCAGCGTCTCACCGATCACGACGATGGCGGTGGTCATATGAGTGGTGCCGAGATCGTTGACGGTAATGTCAATAACCTCTACCCCGATATCTCTCGCATGGATCGTGTCTATGGTCGGGTCAGTCTGCGTAAGAGTTTTGCCTTTATCGATACCAACGATACCTCCGTTTATTCCGGAGCCCATGCGGTGGTCTCCGTGCCGGCGGAAGATCCCAACGTTTCGGTCTGCCTCTTTGAAACGGGCAACCCCACCGATCAACGGGCAGCGGCTCGTGATTTCATCGAGAGTTATGTCACCCTCGGCCCTCGTATGTCAGCATGGCTCTGGGGCGATCAGCCTGCAGGCTCCCGAACCATAGTGCTTTTTGCCTCGGTGAAAGCGGATCTGCCTGATGTGGGTTCGGTTCTCTCTCTCTTTAATAACAAGGATAAGAGCGATGAGCAGCAGCAGTATATGCGCATCACCAATGTTAAGGCTGAGATTCGTTCTTTCACTATTATGGTAGGGGACAAGGAAGTCACCTTCGAGCGTAAAATTATTACCCTGGGCATAGGCAATCCCCTGGCCCATACCTTTATCGGTGTAGAGATCCATAATAACGATGCTGAGTCTACCAACGTCTATACCACCATGGTCTCTGATGCCGCCAAGTATTATGGGGTGATGCTTCCTAAGGCGCCCTTTGCCAAGGGGGATATCAGCCTGCCCGTCAAATCCATATTCACCCATCTGGTTCCATCCGCCCAGGGGGAGAGTCCCATGGTGGATCTCAGCCCCGGTGAGGCAGGTCCTGTTTTCGGTTCCGGCACGGGCTTTAGTCTCTCTCTGCCATCACAGCATTTTGCTAGCGGGGTACAGATCAACGTGGGTAGGGCCATCAAACCCGGCACCCTTACCATCAGCCGTCCCTCTGCCGTCCCTGCTCTTCTTGAAGATAATGGCGATGGCATCATCATGGCCGGATCTCAGCAGTGGGGCACCATCGACTATGGCCTGGGCACCGTCACCTTTGCCGGAGTAAGCAACCACAGGGCTAGCGCCACCTTGGCGTGTGTCATTGGTGTTGCCGTGCCCATGCTTCCCAACTCGGCCATGGTTAAGGTAGAGCTGGCCAGCCGTGGTTATAACTGGACCATGATTTTAGAGCCACCCCCTCTGCCCGGTACTCTGAAGGTGGATTATAGAGCCCAGGGCAAGTGGTTTCGTCTCACCGATAAGGGTAAGGGCGAGTTGGTACCGGAAACAGCGGGGGCTGGCACCGGGCAGATCAACTATACGACGGGTTCCGTCAGCCTTACCTGTGGAGCTCTGCCCGATGTGGGCTCTGCCATCCTCTATCTCTGGGGCAATCCCATTGAGTGTATCGATATTGCTGGCAGTACCACGGTGGAGATCCCAGAGCTTAAACACACCCTGAAGAAAAAACCAGTGAAGCCCGGAAGTCTTAATCTTGATTGGAACACCGGCATTGATCCCACTGACGGTGCCACCCTTATTGCCAAGATTACCGATGATGGTAATGGCAATCTGGTGGGCGATGGCGCTGGTTGGATCAGGTATTCCACCGGAGAGCTGGGGTGGCGGGCTACTAAGCTACCTGCAGACGGTGAGAATTATGAGATCACCTATAAGCAATATCCTATCCGTGAAGGCTCTGTCTCTCCCACTGGCAGTGGTCTTGTCAGTCTTACCCTGCCCGATGGTGATATTGAGCCAGGTTCCGTAGCCTTCGCTGTGCCGGTTACCCTGGGCAGTTTTATCCATGTTTACCGGGTGGTCGATGATGGCAATGGTCATCTGTCGGCCCCTGGCTTTAGTAAAAAACAGTCGGTGAGCCATGCCACTTGGCCGGGTTCCTGTTCCATCGGTGGCTTTAGTGGCACTATCAACTATTTGACCGGAGCTGTGACCCTTGATCTCACCACCATCTCTGGTAGCGAAACATGGAAGGAGCCCTGGTATAAAAAATGGACCTATACCAACTCCTATTTTGATCTTCAGTATTTACTTCGTTACAAAGATCCACAGACGGTTCCGGTCTCCTGGACGGGATCTTCCTCTTTGGTGACCTATAGCTATCGTCTTACCGCCGCCTCCAGTAGTGCCGGCACCGAGACCCTACCCGTGCCCAATTATATTATCCAGTTGCTCCCTGCAGCAGGCTATGCCATTCAGCCCGGCTCCGTTGCCTTTCGCTGGCAGGGTGCCCTCTATATTGATCGTAAGGGTAAGCTCTATCGAAACCCCTCCACGGTCACGGGGGTTGGAGCTTTGGCAGGCACCATCGACTATAGCACGGGGAGCTGTGCCTGTACCGTCTCCGGTAATGGTTCACCCGAGGTTGTGATAGAGTCCCTGGTTGCCTGCATCGGTAAGCAGCAGAGCCTCTCCATAAGCTTTCGCACCCCCGGTGCGCCTCTGCGTCCCGGTTCTATCAACCTTGTCGGTAGTGCTGTCGATGGTAGCCCCATCTCTCTGATCGCTGATTTTGACGGCAGGATAGGTGGTGCCGGCGGAGAGGGTTTGGTCAACTACGAGCAGGGTATTGTCACCATTAATTTTGGCGAGCAGGTGGCAGATTCTCCAGCCTTTGCCGGGCAGGCCTGGTACGATCCCGCCGATGTTAAAGAGGGTAAGGTCTTTAAGCCCATGGGTGCTATGGCCGAGACCATCAACTACGGCTGTGTGGTCTACTCCTATATCCCCCTCGATGCCGAGTTGATTGGTCTTGATCCTGTCCGGCTACCCACCGATGGTCGGGTACCCATCGTGCGTCGTGGTGATGTGGTGGTTGTTCATAATGCTGCCACTGAAACCCTCACCACATCTATTGCTGCAGGGAGCAGTGTGACTCTGGCCAGAGAGCCGGATTCCATCGATCTCTACGATTCGGCCACTGTGTCCCTGCGGGTGGAGAGTACCAAGTATGAACTGGTGGGGGCGGAGCTCACCTTTGCCGAAGGTTTTGATCCCAACGCCTATACCCTGCCCATTGTGGTCAATAATCGAATTGAGGATATGGCCCTGGTCAGTGATGCCGATATTACCGGCCGGGTCACCCTGGCCAATGGTCTCTCCCATGCCTATCCGCAGGAAAATACTTTCGTTTCATCGGCCCTGATCTTTGGTGATCTGCAGGCGAGGCTCCATGGCCTCTTTGATCAGAAGACCTGGACCAATGTCTGGAGCGATAGTCTCATTGGTGATGGCTGTATTGCCTCCTATAACGAGATTAACTTTCCAGCAGTGGTCACTAATGCCGGGGCCGTGGCTGAACGTTGGGCTCTGATTTTTGATAGCTCGGAGCATTTTAAAATAGTGGGCGAGAATTACGGAGTGGTGGGGGATGGCTACATCACCAAGGACTGTAATCCGGTAAACCCTGCCACCAATAAACCCTACTTTTTCTTTGACTATCGAGGGTTCGGGCAAGGTTGGGTGGCGGGTAATGTCCTTCGTTTTACTACCGAGGGAGCAAGTCCTCCCATCTGGGCCGTTCGTACCACCCTGCAGGGGCCTGCCACCGAACCAAACGATCAATTTACAATTCAAATACGAGGAGATGCAGAGTAATGGGCGCACCAACAGTTTATAGATGGGATGATCCTAATGCACCGGTTTTGTGTGGTTTCCCGAATACTATATGTGATGTAATAAAAGCATGCTTGGTGGACGGTTATGGGACCGGTGATGATAGAAAAGAGAGCCCAGGTGGTTGGACAGTTTCACACGAACAGCTTTTGGCAGAAAATGGCTCTGAACACCCTGTTTCTCTCGCGCTCAATGCTGCCTCAACTAAAGGTAAAAGTTTTACGGTAAAGGTTGAGACTGAGGTTGGTCGAGGCGGTACAGGTAGTAAGCTCTACGCTTATATACAGGCAGGTTTGGTTGTATCTCCTACCAATGAATTGCTTGATAAATTTCCATCGAGCGCTGGGCGCATAGATGTGTCTTCTCGTAATGATAGTACGCAACGTCCTTGGCTCCTTATCGCTGATGCCCACGCCTTCTACTTCTATGTTTGGACTAACTCTTCAAGTGGTGGGGTGCCAGCAGGCACAGCAACGTTTTATGGTTTTTTTGTTGGCCAACTCGTAGGCTGTTTTGATTCAGACCTGTTTGATATAGGTGTTGCCTTTACTCGACTATCAACCTCTTTTACATCTTCGCTAGGATTAGCCTATAAGAATAGTCACATAACTATGGCAAATAATAGAGAAGGCACAGGAGCAGCCACTAATAATATCCTTAGGATATCTGGTGGGCCTGCAGCACATGTAGGTGGTGGTTATTTAGGGCAGGGAGGGGCATCTCTTATTGATGGCGAAATGGCCTATATTAGTTCATTTTATTCTCAGGGAGTGGGTAGTGTGGTGCGTGCATTTATGCCTGGACTTTATGTTCCTGGACACCGAAATAATAAATCAAATCTTGGGCAGTTTACATTTGATGGCCTTCCTTATCTAGCCGTGAGCGGTTCTTCTTATTCTGGCTCTTATTGGTCAGCCGTATATATAGCATTGTCTGATTGGAGAACACCATGATATCTAAGTGGTTTTTACGAATTCAAAATACAACGCCAATCTCTCGCCGACATAAACTTGCAGGCGTAGTAACAGTTGAAGGTGTGCCAGCCAGTCGGTTGGTGGTTGTATTTGACAGAGGGACGCTTACTAGGGTTAGTTCCGTTCAGTCGTCAAGAATTGATGGAAAGTGGGAGATATCTGGGCTGAAAGAATATCCTGAAAAATCTTTGATAGTCATCGCCATAGATCCAACAGGAGGAACCCATAACGCTAAAATTGCTGATTTTGTCTCCCAGATAGGGCCACCGGCCCCTCCCGTTGAAGAGACGGTAACCGAGTAATGGCGATCGATTTTGATCTTATAGCGGGCTATGAGCCGCCAGCAGGGGATGAAATATCCTTTGCCTTTCCCTATGCGCCTCCGCTTGGAGATCATATCAACTTTGATCTTGAGGCAGGATACACGCCACCTGCAGGAGATAAGATCTATTTCGGTGGCGAGCCTACGGAACCGCCAGAGCCACAACCTGAGCCCATCCCCCTCAAACCCTATATGGGTAAGAACATTCCCTGGGGTGCTGGCCTCGCAAGGGATAGAAGATCCGGGGCTGGGTGGAGCAATCAGCGACGCTTCCTAAGCCGTTCCTTTGGGCTGGTTGCAGGCAAGAGCAGAGGGCAGGATATGGTTCAAGCTCTGCCCTGGGGCACAACCATTACTCGGGACAGATTGAAGGAGACCGGTTGGCAGATTCTCAGAGAGGTTTGCTGTGGGACAAGCTCCTTCTATATAGCTCTCTTTGGCAAAGATACCTGTCGATCGATGCCCTGGGATAGTTTGAAGCCCTTGAAGGTCATCTCTGCCTTGGCCTATCTGGCGCCACCGCCACAGGATCTCCGCTGTTCTTTGCTCTTTGCCGATGGCTTTACCAGGTTGGATGATGCCTTTGCTCTGCCCTATATTCCCATTCTGCCCGTAAAGGATGCATCTCATAGAACTCTGTGGGGCGATGCCTATTATGCCGCCGTCTGTGTCCAGGAGTATGAGCCACCTGCAAGTGACAGTATCTCCTTTGATTTGGACGAACCGATCTCTTTGGTGGGCGATGGAGATCACATCGATTTTGTTTTTGACAGCAATAGCTATGACGAACGCTGTTCACAACGTGAGCCGTCCGGCTGGCGGGATGCCAATACCTTTGTCCCACCACCAACTCTGCCCACCGGCCTATCTCTGAGGACCTATATTATGATGAGTTCCGCCCAGCTCAATAGAAAACCGGATGATCTACCCATCCCGGTGAAGTCTCTTTCCCTCTCTCTCGACTGGGATTCGGTGCATTGGTCGCTTTCGGCCACCGTAATCGGTGGTGATGTCCGGACTCTCTCGCCCACCAAGGATGGTCCCATTGAGGTGGAGGCCATGATCAATGGCACAACCTGGGCCTGCGTGGTGGATGATTGGAGCCGTGATCAAAGTTTTGGTGCGGAGGGTCGTTCCATCCGGGGCAGATCTCGTTCGGCTATTTTGGGTACGCCCTGGGCACCGCGTAAAACCGAGGTGGAGGATGGTGCCAGAACCGCCCTGCAGTTGATGGAGGCAGAGCTTGAAAACAGTGGATGGACCATCTCCAGTACCCTGGTGGATTGGTTACTTCCCGCTGATACTCTGCAAAAGAGTGGGGCCACTGCCCTTGATACCATCAAACGAATTGCCACGGCTGCAGGTGGCTTTGTTCGTCCTGATACCAAGAATAAAATTCTGCATATTCAGCCAAAGTATAAGGTCGCGCCCTGGAAGGCCAAGCGAAGTGATGCCGATATGGTTCTGCCTGCCTCCATGGTGGTGCGGGGCAATGCCGCATGGGATGGCCGAGAGGATGCGGACGCTGTCCATATAGTGGGTGGTATCTCTGTTGCAGCCACCCGTGCCGGCACAGCCGGTGGAACGATTGCCCCCGATGTGACTGAACCACTGATCACCGAGGTGGACGCGGCTCGTGCCAGGGCAATCCATGAGCTGGGCAGATGTGGGCGATGGCAGAAGCATAGTTTCAGCCTACCCGTTTTTGAGGATGCTGTGCCGGGGCTGATCCTGCCCGGTCAGATCATTGCCGTTGATGATGATACCACCTGGTTGGGCTTTATCTCTTCGGTATCGATCAAGGCCGACTGGGGAAGTGCTGGGCTTGTGGTGCGTCAGGAGATAGCCGTTGAAGTTTACGTGGGGGATTAAGTTTTATTTGATGACTTAAGGACATTGTTTGAAGGATGGGGGCATCGCTCCAGCGATGTCATTGCTATGGAGTTGTATTAGCGTTGTTATGCGGGTGTGCGGAAATATGGCAACAAATTTATGGGAACAGTTCAAGGGCATCCTGCCCGATACCCCTCGGATCTATTGCACCATCGACCAACCTCTGACGGGTGGCAGGTGCCGGGTAACCACAACGGGTGGTGGCTCCATGGTGGTACTGGGAGCAGGGCAGGCAGGGGCAAAGGTATGGGTGCAGGATGGCCGGATCATCGGCGAAGCACCCATGCTTCAACATTATGATATCGAGGTATAGGAGGAAGCTGTGAGAGATGAACGATTGCAAAAGATGGTTTTGATAAGTTTGGTCTGCCTGTTATTGGTGGCTTTGGTTGCGCCCTATCAGTTGCCACTTGTAGGCTATAAGCTTGGTCTGGTCTGTCTGGGAGCCTGTACCTTTTTCTGGTTGGATCGGATTGCCTTTCCCTATTCCCGCCCTGGTTCCTATCTGCTCAAACCATGGCAGGAGGTGGGAGATTTTATTGAAGGTCAGGCTGATTATAAAATCGCCTATGGTTATGAAATGGTCTTTGCCCTGGTCTGCTGCAGGCGGGCTTTTATGATGAGTATTGGGGGATCTCTGGGCCTTGCCCTGGGACTGTAGGTTATGAGAGGTTTTATCGTTCTGGTCACAGCTTTTCTTGTCTTTTTTTATCCTTTTTCGGGTGTGGTTTTGGCCTCAGTAAAACAACCACCACAGAAGGCAAGGCACTATAAGCGTATCTATATAAGGACAGCTCATGCCTATTGGGGCTTAGATGCCCCTGTTGCAGATCTTGCCGGGCAGATCCACGCAGAATCGCGTTGGCAGAGTGACGCTACATCATGGGCAGGTGCCGAAGGTCTAAGCCAGTTTATGCCAGCCACGGCAACCTGGTGGGCTAAGAAGGCCAAGCTTTCGGCTCCTGCACCCACCAAACCCCTATGGGCCATGCGTGCCCAGGTCTCCTATATGAAATGGCTCTTTGTCCGTGCTCAAGCTGATACGCCATTCAATAAATTGGGTCTTGCCCAAAAGGCATATAACGGCGGGGAGACCTGGGTGAGACGTGATCAGAAGCTTGCCCTGGGAAAAGGTCTTGATCCGAAGAGTTGGCGGGATGTTAACCTGGTAAACGCCGGTCGTAGTGCCAGTGCATGGCGAGAGAACAGAGAATACCCGGAGCGGATCTTCTATAAATTTTCACCTCTCTATAAAAAAGATGGGTGGGGGAGGAGCTTATGTGGTCCATAGCATGGTCGTTTATCAGCAGTTTTTTTGCCTCGAAGAAGATGCTTTTGGTGGTGGTGGGGGTGTTACTCTGTGGTGCTTTTGTCCTCGTTTGGCATGACTACCAGGGGGCCAAGGAGGATGTTGTTCACTATCGGGATCTCTATCAGAGGGTTTTGCAGGAGAAGGAGTCCCTTTTGGCCATTAGTAAGAAAAATCTGGCGCAACTGGGACAGCAGAAAAAATATTATGAGACTGAACTCAGGGCATCTGTACAAAGATCAGAGCAACGCCTGCAGGGTTTACAGGATCTTACCCGACAACTAAGAAGCCTACAAAAGATACGGAGGCCAGAACGTGAAAAAGATTGCCCTATTCATCCTGCTATTGTCTACACTTTTGACCTCCTGCGCGGGGAGACCAGGAGTAGTACAGCAAATTAAGGTAGAGAAAATAGCTCCGCCGGCCACCATGCTCTACTGTCTCGATGAACCTGTTCTGCCCGAGACGCTTACCGGTGCCAATGTAGGTGGCTATATTCTTGAGCTCTCTGCTGCCTACCGTGATTGCAAAAGAACCCTGGCTGAAGTTCAACAGTGGGCGGTGGAGGGCGAAGCACCATGATTGAGCTTGAATATGCTGCCCTAATCAACGCCGTGGTGGCTCTTTGCAGTGGCATGGCCCTGCTGGCTATCTGGCTCGTTGGTGCTACGATCTGGGTAACTAGGATAAATATCCGGGTCAACGCCATGGGCGAACGCCAGCCGGTGGAGAAGATAGAGTGCGCCAAACAACAGGTCGATTGCCAGGCCCATATCGATAAAGAGCTCAGTCATGGTTCCAAACAGTTTGAAGAGATAAAGACCTCAATCAAAGACCTCGACACCAAACTTGAAATCCGCCACAACCTAATGATGGATCATCTGCTAAAGGGCTAATTATGAGGTTATAGGTCAAGGTTTTTAAAGCGGTAGGTCATCGATTGGATAGAGACATCAAAGATAGTTGCAAGCTTTTCTATTAAGCAACTATTTGTAATTGTGTCTTCCTCATCCCTGATGCGTTCGGCTTGTTTTTGTACAAGACTTCTTGGCATAAGAAGAATTGCCGCAAATTTGTTGGCCTCGAATTCTAAGGTGTTCCCGTATGATTTGCTTCTGCTTATGCTTTTTCCGGTGTCGACAAAAATTTTCTGATCCGGGCTAGGGAGGATATGTTTAATGTAGTGTCCGATTTCGTGTGCTAGAGTGAAACGCTCTCTTGTTTTGTAAGTATGTTCGAGAGGATTGAGCCAGATGAGTGGTTGGCGGTTTTTGTAGGAAATACACCCAACATCATAGAGGCTTATATTTTCATCTTCGCAAAAATCAGGATCTAGTGAGCGTGAAATTTTTATGCCAAGTATTGAGGCAATTTTTTCGACGTCTATGGGGATAACGCGAGGAAGGTCATGTTCTTTAGAAAGAATGTTGAGGAGCTCTATCGGGCTTACGTCGGAGATTTTGTCTGTGAGATCTTCTAGAGATGCAGTCATTGTCTTAAACCTTTTTGGAAATAGTCCAGTCATATTCAGGTTCTATCGAATCTTCTTCCGAAGGATTTTCGCATTTTAGCCTTGAGTCGACAGTCTCTTGTATCAGTATAGATACTAGCTCATCTTCTAGTAAAGCACTAATGAATACTGTTAAAGAGTCTCTGTCTTTTTTTATTTCATCCGGCAAATTTTTGATTAAAGTTTCTATTTCTTCTTTTTTAGTAGTGGCAAACCATTTAGATAAATATATTCCCAGACCTGAAAGCAAGATAGTTATGATAATAAAAATGAAGCTTACATATACTATATAAGTGTTAGCTGTGGCCAATACTGCGTCAGCTGTAGGAGGCTTGGCGGAGTGGATATAGACAATTTTGTTAAAGCAAGAGATAAGGAAACTGCCCAGTATCGCACCAAGTAGTCCGGTTACATAGACGCTCACCCAATATTCTTTTGTCTTTCTGAATTTTGAGATTGAAAGTTGGAGGTTGGTGAGAAGTTTAAAAAAATAACAAGTGCAAGCTAGAGTCACGATAATTTTAATAAAATCAAAAAAACTTATTTGCTTAAATTCAACTACCACGCTAGCAATAACGTTTGTTACGCTTGTGGCTAATGTTGCAGAAGTGCTTGTGTTGTAGAGCGTCCAATCAATAAATGCAAGGTTGAGCGCGCACATGCCAAGGATGAGAAACGGTGATAGGATTTTTATTTTTTCAGCCATACATGACCCAGAGTTTATTTTTAGTAAAAAATGATGCAAGCCTTATACATACCTTACATATCTTTGTCAGCTTTTTTATTCTCCTAAGTGATTAATCTTACTAATAGTCTCTTGTCTTCTGCTATCGAGCAGATGGGTGTACCTCATGGTCATGGCCAGGGTGCTGTGGCCGAGTATATCTGCCACCTCCCTGATATCCACCCCTGCCATGAGCAGGTGGCTTGCGGCCGTATGGCGCAGATCGTGGGGCCGAAAGTGAGGGATTTTGTGCCCTGATGCTTCCATCTTTTTTCGTAAACTTCGCCAACAGGAGGAGAATGCCTTGGCCGGGGCGAGTCTGATATCTTTTTGGTTGAGATGGTTTTCTTTTAAAAAATAATAGCCTGTTGCTTCTGGGCTAACCGTCTGCAGAACCTCTGCAGCCTTTGTGGTCAGGGGCACTGATCTGGGAATACCGCTTTTGGTTTCGTGTATCCTGAGCGAGAGAGTCTCAAAATTAATATCCTCAGGGCGAAGTCTGGCCACCTCCGATGATCTCATTCCGGTATGCATAAGAAGCAGGACAAAGGGGTAAAATTTTGGATTACGGATGTTCTTTGACTCGTCCAAAACGATCTTGGCTTCTGCTGTGGTGAGAAAGCGAGTGTTTCCCTTGTCCGGTGGCACCCTGGTGATATCATTCACCGGGTTTTTAATATTAAGGCCCCATATTTTTCGGGCGTTATTGTACATCTTGGAGAGGATGGCGAGCTCGGTACGGATGGCAGAGTTTGAGTATCCCTCTTTTTGCCGTGTTAGCTGGTATTGAGCTACCAGGGCAGGTCGGATATCCGCAAGGCTGCGGTCAGCGCCCAGTAATCGGGTGAGATGCCTTGTTGCTCTGCTTTCCAGATCCAGGGTAGATTCTTTCTTGCCTGCAGCTGTGGAGTCTTCGGCATATTTGTCCAGGGCCTCCTGGAGAGATATCTGTTCGGCCAGGCGCGGATCTCCTGCGTCCTTTGCCCGGAGCAGTGCCTCATATTCGACGGCCCATGCCTGGGCCCTACACTTGGTGGGGAAACTCTTTCTGCGGGGCGTATGCCCTTTTATGCGAATGTGAGCTTCCCATACTATGCCGCTCTTGTTTTCCCTTTTCTTGAACGTTGCCATCTCATCTCACTTTTTCCTTTGCGCTCATTTTTGCGCTCACTTGTTTGGAAAAACATGCATATCTTTTGACTAAATATGTATAAGGGAGAATATAACTGCATTGGGTAGGAAAAGATAGTTTGAGGAAAAAAAGGCACAAAAAAACCCGCAAGCCCTTACGGGTTGCGGGTTCCTGAAGAACGTTGTTGTGTGTTCTTCATCCACTATATGGTGCCTAGAGCGAGAATCGAACTCGCACGGGCCGAAGCCCACGAGATTTTAAGTCTCGGGTGTCTACCAGTTCCACCATCCAGGCATAGTAGCTTTATTTGGGCAACCAACACGGCGTGTTGGCTACGAGGGGAGTTAATAACAAATCAGAAAGAAAAAGTCGAGCCTTTTATCTGATTTATTTGCTGATTATTTTAGTTCCTAACTCCCGCTCGATTTTAAGTGCAGGTGCCCCTGTTTCTTTAGCCTGCCATCTGCACGATTTTTAGCATATCACGTACTGCCAGATCAAGTCCAGAGAAGACGGCCCGGCCGATGATGGAGTGGCCGATGGAGAGTTCTTCAACGGCGTCGATGGCGGCAATGCGGGCGGCGTTGTGGTAGCCCAGGCCGTGCCCTGCATTTACCCGCAGGCCGCGTTGGGCGGCTTCTTGGGCGGCTACTACCAGAAGTTGGTACTCCTTCTCCTGAGCGGCTTCGCCTATGGCGTCGCTATATTTGCCCGTGTGTAGCTCGACAAACTGGGCCCCGATTTCGTAGGCGGCTTCAATCTGCTCTTCGACGGGGTCGATGAACAGGGATACCGGGATGTTCTTGGCAGTCATGCGCTCGATGGTGCGGGCCAGTTTTTTCTTCTGGCCGGCTACATCAAGACCGCCTTCGGTGGTCAGCTCCTGGCGTTTTTCAGGGACCAGGGTGATCATGTCAGGTCGGGTGTTCAGGGCAATTTTGATAATCTCCTTGTTGGCTCCCATCTCAAAGTTCATTTTGGTTTTGATGGTCTGGCGGAGGAGGATGATATCTCTGTCCTGCATATGTCGACGATCTTCACGCAGGTGGACAACAATGCCTGCCGCGCCGGCCATCTCGCAGATGGCAGCTGCGGCAACCGGATCCGGTTCGGTGATGCCGCGGGCCTGGCGGATGGTTGCCACGTGATCGATATTAATAGCTAATTGGGTCATCTTGAATCTCCTGTTAATTGCATATTCTTTCAATAGTACCTGTTCTTTATCTTCCATGAGCAGGGCGTCTTCCGGACCACGTTCGTGGTCATACCCTACAAGATGAAGTATGCCGTGTACCATGAGCCAGTTAAGGCGATGGCTTATTGTCTGTCCGTACTCTATGGCCTCCCGCATGGCAGTGTCAACCGAGATGATAATATCGCCAAGCTCGTGCACCGGTATCTGCTGGAGGAACTCTTCGCTTCCCTCGGCAAAGGGAAAGGAGAGGACGTTGGTGGGGCCCTTTTTCTCGCGGTAATGTTCGTTGAACCAGGTCATCTGGGCATCGGAGACAAAGACAATATTTAGATTGTGATCATTTACCCCAAGTTTTGTCAGCACCCAATGGGCAAAATGCTTTGCCTCTTTTTGGGGGATGGGAAGGCTAATCTCTTTGCACTGTAGTTCTACTGCCATGTTATTCCTCTTTCTGCTCTTGTTCGTAGGCGTGGATGATTTTTTGCACCAGGGGGTGGCGGACGACATCGGCCTTATCAAAGTGACAAAAACCGATATCCTTGATCTGGGCCAGGAGCTTCTCTGCCTGGAGCAGACCTGAATGTTCCTTGTTGGGCAGATCCACCTGGGTTACGTCGCCTGTGATTATGGCCTGTGAATCAAAACCAATTCTGGTGAGGAACATCTTCATCTGTTCTCGGGTGGTGTTTTGGGCCTCATCAAGAATGACAAAGGCGTTGCTCAGGGTGCGGCCACGCATAAAGGCCAGGGGGGCAACTTCAATAACACCCCGTTCAATGAGGTCGGCTGTCTTTTCCAGGCCAAGCATATCCTGGAGGGCATCGTAGATCGGGCGCAGATAGGGATCAACCTTATTAGCCAGGTCTCCCGGCAGAAAGCCCAGCTTTTCCCCGGCCTCAACAGCAGGACGGGTGAGAATGATAGAGCGCACCAGGCCACTGGCAAGGGCCGAGACAGCCATGGCCACGGCCAGATATGTTTTGCCTGTTCCCGCCGGGCCGATGCCGAAGACAATATCCTTATTGCGAATTTCGTCGATATAAAACTTTTGATTGGTAGTTTTGGGAGAGATTATCCGGTTTTCCGTGGTGACGTAGACCTTGTCGAGAAATATCTTGGCAAGATCTGCCTGGGGGCTAGACTCAAGTATTTGAATGCCGAAGGCAACGTCGGAGCTGTAGATCTGATGGCCCCTGCCTATGAGAGCATAGAGCTGGCGCAGGAGGTTGCCTGCCAGTTCTACACTGTGCGGCATGCCCTCAATGTTCAGCTGGGTACCCCGGGTTTTGATTGTCACCGAACAACTATGCTCTATGGTGCGGATATTACAGTTGTGCTCACCGTAGAGCAGGTTTGTCTGCTGGTTATCCTTAAAGGATATCTCTTCCTGAATGGCTTTCATAATATTAGAGGAGCCCTGCCTTGCGGAGTTCAGCGTCAATCATTGTCTGAAATGTTCGCTGCTCACGCTGTTTGAGTTTATGACCATTGATAAAGACGGTTGGGGTGCCGGTAACACCTGCAGATTTTGCGTCAATAATATCCTGGCGGACTTGAGCCCTGACGGCGTTGGAGTCCATATCCTTTTTAAAGAGGGGGATATCAAGCTCCAGCTCTTTGGCTGTTTTGATGAGATCTGATCTCTTAAGGTTTTTTATGGCAAATATTTTGTCATGATATGGCCAGAATTTTCCCTGGGCTTCAGCTGCCAGTCCTGCTCTTGCTGCTGGCTCTGCGGCCTTATGGAAGTTGAGAGGCATGTTTTTGAAGACAATTTTCACATTCTTGGAATTTGCCTCATATATTTGATCTATCAGTGGGACAAGCTTGCTGCAGTAGGGGCATTCAAAATCGGTGAACACGGCAATGGTTACCGGCGCATCTGCCTTACCCTTGAAGGGAGAGCCCTTGGTGTTGAATTCAACAACAAAATCTGTGCGGACAGCGCTGAATACATTGTTTGTGCTATCAAGCAGATAGATGATCTCTCCCTGTGGAGCAATGTCTATCGAGCTGACGCCGGGGGCAACGGGGATAAAACCCTGCAGTTTTCCCTCACGGCTATATACCATTACCTTGTGCTCTTTTGTCAGGAAGTAGACGTATTTATCGTCGAGTGAGTGGGCAAAATCAAGCACTCCGGCCGGTGCCTTCCAGTTTTGGGCAAGGGTCCACTCCACCTTTCCCTCCTGGCCCTGGCTTGTTTTTTCGCCAGCCTGTATAAAGGTGCTTGCCATAAGGAGGCTGATGGCACCTGCCGCGAGTATTGTAAGTTTTGAGAATTTCATGAAACCCTTAAAGTAGTATTGATGGTGTATAATGATTAATAAATTTTGCCCTGTTTGCTGTGCCTAAGATAGTCACTGCCAGGGCATTTTGCAAGAAAACAGCGAGTTGCTTCTGTGGAAAGATAAAAGCGAAGAATATTGGAAGAAAGCTGTTGACATTGTTTTTAAAAACATCTATAGTCTCGCTCGTTGCTGAGGCGCTAGTCGTCCTGGCAAGCTGAAAACATGTTGTGCGAGGGTGGCGGAACTGGTAGACGCACCAGACTTAGGATCTGGCGCCTTACGGTGTGGGGGTTCGACTCCCCCCTCTCGCACCACAATTTTGGATTGAAAAAAAGGGCTTTGACATTTTGTCAAAGCCCTTTTTTTGTTTGTATGGTGGCGCCCAGTTGCCTGTACAGTTGTTTTCCTCCTGTCTTTTTCCCTGAATAAAATACTTAATAGGGCGACCGATCTGCCCACGCCTCCGTGATCTTCCTGCTGAGAATGAATCTGCTACTCAGCGTGGCTCTGGTGGAGTGCAAGGCTTGTGTGTGAGACTGAAATAAGTTATCTTACATGTTATCAGAGTGTTCCGTTTATTTGTTCGCTCTCTAGGGGCCGGTAGGTTCAGCTTATCTGGAACCTTTTTCTGCGCATTATATAAAAAATTGAATAGATAATAGGTGATTATGTCCAGTATTATCCCTCGTTTTTATTTCGACCCTGAAGATTATCGACTTCTGAGAATTGTAAGCGAAGTTTTGGGGCAGGAGCGTGGTACCATTAAAGAGGCTCGCACCTTATTGCGTCCCTCTCTGCATCCCCATGGTATAAAAACCCTCGCCTCGAGTAGTAATCTGCGCATTGCCTTTGCCGTGATCAATCTCCTTAATCTGTTGGAGACAGGGCAGGCTAAAGAACGTTTGCAGGTACTCCGCTCTCTCCACGATGAGGTGCTCTCCTCCTCCGGCTCTATGCGTCGTAATACCGCCCGGGTTCTGATCCAGATTATGAAGACCTTGGTTCGTTCTCAGGGTAGTGAGCTGGAACAGCTTAAGCTTGCCCATGATTTCCGGGTGGCTGCCTCTGGTAAACCCCGTAATATTCTTAAACAGTTGCGTAAGTATCATCTCATTGAAATGCCTGAGGAGTGGAATCAGCTCAGCTTTGATGATCGTGTTCACGATGCCAATACTAAGGGGCGTAAATCGCCAACCCATCTAATTATGGATGCCTGGATAAAGGGTATTCGCCGCCTCACCGTTGTTTACTATCATTATGTTGATGCCGGGGTGGTGGAAGAGCTTCTCTCCGCTGCTGCTATTATGGACATTGAGGTACATATAGGGGTGGAGGTAACAGCTCTTCGTCGCGGGCGATTTGTGCAGATTATTTGGGAGCCGAAGGGCTTTGAGCAGTGTGAGGAGTATCTGAAATTTCTCTCCCAAGCTCCGGTACAGGAGTTTATGGCGGAGGGGCGTAAGGTGGCCCTGCATCATAATAAGTACGTCTACAGTTTGTTGGAGCTTTTTAATAAAAAGCATCGCTTCACCCTGCGGGATAAATTTGATCTTGATGTGCCATGTCTGGATCAGGTTAAATTTATTGATTTTATTGGGGCGGGGTCAGCCCTCTACTGATCATTTGGGTGGCTATATTGCCAAGGTGGTTCGTCCGCTTATTAAGAAGAAGGCCGAGGCCTTTAATGATCAGTATGCTGGCACCGATGATAGTGGAGAGAGGGCGGAGATACTTGAGAAACTCAAGGCTCTCAATCAGCTTGGTGCAGACTATTTTGTTGGGACCTTTCTCTTGCCGGGGGAAAATCCTAGTATTACCTATCTTCTCCAGCCTGCCGGGGACGATCCATTTTTGCTCCGGCAAAGTCCCCATGAGATGATTGTTGCCCTGCCAAAAATTCATTCTATAAACTCTTTTACCCTTAATACGGTTAATCTGGCTCAGGCTGATGTCATAGAAATTTTATATGAATGTCGTGGGGGAATTCGCTGTATTGAATTTTTCAGTCTGCGTGATCTCACCCAGAAGCGCTTTCGTGATGGCGAGGCCCTCGCTGAACTTAAAACTGCCCTGAATAAGGCTGATGTTGTTGCCCTGAAACATATTATTATTAACAATATAGATCAGGTATGTTTTGGCGATACTGTCTGCGAACAGGCAAGTGATGAGGTGGTTAGTCTTCGTGATATTCTTAATGATATAAATACATTGGCCGAGATGTATGTGCGCCAGCCTCTACAAACTTATATTGGCAGTGGCTCAACGGGAAATTTTGCCAGCACCTTTGGGATGGGCTTTGTGGTGCTTGAGACTCTGCCTGTGCGCGCTCAGCGTGAATATGCCCGTTCCGTGCAACATCAGGGAGTGTTTTGTGTGCCAATCAACACCGAGGTATGGGAGAAGTTTACCTATAAGCCTAAAAAGGGCATTACCGATCTTGGCAAGCGATTTTTGGCTTTTACCAAGTCCTCCCCTTTCTTTAAACGCCTGGGGCAGACCTGTGTTAAGAGCTATCTTGCCACGGAGATTAAGGTTGCCAGAGGGGGGAAATGTGGAAATATTGGCCTGCTCGGTGGTCGGAGCCTTGCCAGTAATGGCTTTGCCATAAAGGCGGCAGAGATTATTGAACCTAAGAGGGGACAGCGAATTCCTCTGCGTTATCTGAACAGCACCGTGCTTAACTGGCTTAAGGTTCTCGTTGGCTTTATCCCTGCCTTTTTAACCTTTTCTCTGACCAAAGATTGGTGGTTACTTTCCTATCTGGGTGCCTTTATCTGGTTTGGTATCACGGGTGGGCGTAATATTATTCAAGCCGTTGTCGGCGGTGGTGGTGGTCGCAATATTTCCCTCCTCCACTGGCATGAGTATGTTGATTGGAACAGAGTCTCTGACTCCCTGCTCTATACAGGTTTTTCTGTGCCTCTGCTTGACTGGCTCTGTAAGACGGTGGTTCTGGATCAGGGTTTTGGGGTAAATATCAGTAATAATGCTCTCTTACTCTATACGGTGATGAGTATTACCAATGGTTTTTATATTTGCAGTCATAATCTCTTTCGAGGCCTGCCCCCTAAGGCTGTTTTTGGCAATTTTTTCAGGAGTCTTCTTTCCATCCCCGTGGCGGTTCTCTTTAGTTGGGTCATTGGTGGTATTCTTGGTGCCTGTGGTATAGCTACTGCGGGAATCATTTTGCAAAAATGGGCCGCTGTTATCTCTAAGTTTGCCTCGGATTGTGTTGGTGGTATCATCGAGGGTGGTGCCGATCGTGGGGCCAATGTTCATATGCGGGTATGGGATTATCAGACGAAATTCAAGCGGGTGCTTCAGCTCTATACCAAAATTGAGATACTCTTTCCTGAGCGCAATGTCCTGCGGGTAATGTCGAAGCCGGATAAGTTTTTGGCGGAACTTCGGGAGAGGCGTTCTGGTCTTGAGAAGGCCCTGATCTTTGATTCACTTGATTTTCTTACCCTGTGGTTGTACCAGCCTCGAGCGTCCACGGCCCTTGAACATATACTGCGGCAAATGACCACCGAAGAGCGCTGTGTCTTTTTTATGTCCCAGCTTGTTCTAACTCAGGAGAGGGAGGTTTCACAGCTTCTGTTGGCAGGTTCTTTGGGCGAGCGCTTTGCCCGTGCCCTCTCTTTTTATCTGGATAGTTATAGACGATACCTGCGGGGACTTGATGCCCTGATGGAAAAAATTGGTACCACCGAGCATAGAGAGCTCTGTGGTGAAAAACCTTGGGAAATAAGTGATCTTCGTCTGGGCTTTTAGAGACCATACGGGAGAGTTTGGAGATTTGTTGATTATGTCAATACGGGCAATAGCGGTAGATTTATACAGGGCCCAGCAGAAGGTGGATGCCCTGCTGTCTCAGATAGAAGAGGCCTCCTCACAGGAGGAAGATGTGCTCCGTACTGAGCTAGGTGCTGCCCGTCTGGAGCACAGTATGATAAAGAAAATGTTGGAGAGTAAAAAAGAGTCCGGTGATTATAGAAAGAAATTTGGAGGGATGAGTTTCGGCTTGTGATCTTTTGTTCTCTAAGAGCTTGTCTGTGAGGGGACAAAGTTGTATTTTGCAAAGTTGTTGATAGTGTCTGATTTATTTTATTTTGTTTTTTAAAGATAGAGGTTTGAAATGGAGTCGTTATTCTCTGCTCGGATTAAAAAAGTTCCCCGTTCTTTCATTCGTGAGATATTAAAAGTTTCCCTTGATCCGGAAATTATTTCTTTTGCCGGGGGTATTCCTAACCCTGCTCTCTTTCCCCTGAAAGAGTTAGAGGCGGCAACAGCCAAGGTCTTTGCCGAAAAGGGTGCAGCTGCCCTGCAGTATAGCAATTCCGAGGGCGTCCTGGCTCTTCGTGAGCAGGTTGCCGCCCGCTATCTGCATACCCATGGCTTTCAAATTCCTGTGGAGAATATTCTTATTACCTGTGGTTCTCAGCAGGCTCTGGATCTGCTTGGTAAATCTCTCTTGGATGAGGGTGACAGGGTGCTTATTGAGGAGCCTGGTTATCTTGGCGCCATCCAGTCTCTCTCTCTCTTTCAGCCTCAATTTGTCCCCGTCCCTCTGGCTGGTGATGGTGTTGATACCCGGGCCATGGCGGCGAGACTTGCGGAGGGGGCGGCCAAGATGTTTTACTGTGTCCCCACCTTTCAGAACCCGTCCGGACTCTCCTATACAGAGTCTGTGGTTAGGGAGGTTGCAGATCTTGCCAGAAAGAATAACTTTCTTATTGTCGAGGATAGTCCCTACGGAGAGTTACGTTTTCGCGGAGAGCGTGCCCCCTCTTTTTACCAATTTCTGCCCGAACAGACCGTGTTAATGGGGACATTTTCTAAGAGTGTTACTCCGGGATTCCGTATTGGTTGGGTTGTGGCTCCGCCTGTTCTGCAGGAGAAGTTGCTTATTGCTAAGCAGGCTGCAGACCTGCATACCTCAAATTTTACCCAGATGATTCTGGCCCAGTATCTTGAGGATAATGATCTGGATAAGCATATTGAAAAAATTGTTAAGCTTTATGGGAAAAACTGCCTGATGATGGAGCAGGTACTTGCCGAGTGCTTTCCCGCTGAGGTGCACTTTACCAAACCGGACGGTGGTATGTTTCTCTGGGGCGAGTTGCCGGAGGGGATGGAGTCCATGGCCCTTTTTGATTACTGCTTGGCGGAAAAGGTTGTTTTTGTGCCGGGAGAGCCTTTTTATACCAATAATAATCCCACCAGGTCGTTCAGGTTAAGTTTTTCCTGTGTGAATGAGGCTTCTATTCGTGAGGGTATTGGCCGTTTTGTCCGTGGCTATAATGCCTATGCGGCCAGCCTTTAGTCTTGCCAAAGGGTCGGGAGCCTGGCTCCCGACCCTTTCGTTTACAGGTTCAGGTCTTCACTGTTTACATAGGCATAGGCATTATGTTTATGGATTGATTCGAAGCTCTCTACGCTGATCGAGAATGCGTGGATCAGTGGATGCTCTCCTGCCCTGACGGCAATCTTTCGTACCACATCTTCGACGAACATGGGGTTGTCGAAGGCCTTTTCGGTGACATATTTTTCATCGGGTCGTTTGAGGACAGAGTAGACCTGGCAGGAGGCTGATTCTTCAACAAGCTGAATAAGATCTTCCAGCCAGAGATGTTCCTTCATCTCTACCCTGAAAATAGCCTCGGCCCGTTGGTTGTGGGCGCCGCCATCGCTGATCTCTTTGGAGCATGGACAAAGGGTGGTGACAGGTACATAGAGGCTGGTGGTAATGCCCGACTCCCCTGTGCTGGCAGAAAAGGTGCAGTTGTATTCCATCAGGCCGCGAAGCTCGCTTACCGGTGCCTTTTTGCTGACAAAGAAGGGGCAGGAGAGGCTCAGGGTAATTTTTTCAACCCCGATATTTTCCTTGAACTCTTCCAGAAGTCTGTGCCAGCTCTTTGGCTCTATCTCTTTAGTGAAGGATGGCAGGAGGCGCTGAACTTCCCCCGAAATATCTCCCTTAAGCGTCTCTTTTATAGTTGCGGTGATCTTACAGCTGGCGATGCTATGCTGGAGCTTGCCATCTTTTTGCCCGAGGATGATGGGAATTTCCAGGTCGGCAATACCTACCTTTTGACATATTGTGCTCTGTTTTTTAGACATTGTATTTTCTGTTCTGAAAGTATTTGCAGATAATAACTCTGTGCAGAGCCGTTATCCCTGAAGCTGTTGAGAGTTGCTTACCCCCAGAGAGTCATATATTTCCCGGGTGGCGGTCGAGGTATTAAGGGTGAAGAACTGTATACCACGCACGTGTTGGTCTATCAGATCTCGTACCTGTTCTGTCGCCCAGTGTATACCAACCTTGCGTACCATTGTATCATTTTCTGCCCGTTGGACTATTTTTAACAGTTTTGCCGGGATTCTTGCCCCTGCAGCAAGCTCTGCGGTCCGAATCAGCCCCTTTTTGCTGGCGACGGGCATGATGCCTGCCACAATGGGTACGGTGATTCCTGCCTGTAGGCATCTCTCTGAAAAATCATAGAAGTCATGATTATCATAGAAGAGTTGGGTGACAATATAGTCAGCACCCTGCTCGACTTTTTGGCGTAGATGCTCAATTTCTTGTAGTCGATTTGGGGTTTCGGGATGGCCTTCCGGAAAACCTGCTACTCCGACACACATATGCGGGAAGTGTCTCTTTATAAAACCGACAAGATCGGCCGCATAGAGGAAATCATCCACCGTTTCAGCCGCATCATCTGTAGGTGCTGGTGGATCACCCTTCAGGGCCAGGATGTTGTGGATTCCCGCCTCGTCATAGCGTTTGAGGATGCGCAGTATCTCTGCCCTGCTGGAACCTACGCAGGTGAGATGGGAGACCACGGTGAGATTTGTCTCTCTTCTTATGCGAAGAACGAGGTCATGGGTCTTCTCCCGGGTAGAGCCTCCTGCCCCGTAGGTTATGCTGATATAGGATGGGGCCAGGGGGATGAGCTGTTTCAGGGTTTGTAGGAGACGTTCCTCTCCCTCTTTGTTTTTTGGGGGAAAAAACTCAAAGCTGAATGTTGGTGAATAGTGCTCTAGCAGGTCTCGGACAAGCATTGTGGCTCTCTTGGCTGTGGAGGAAGGCGCTCAGGGAGGCTTGTGCCTCTCTGTCTTTTCTCCTGGTTTTGTTTTTTTTTGTGAAGGGGGAAGAGGCATACTACCCTGTTTGTTGAGTCTTTCTCAAGGGCATTTTCGCTTGATTTTGCAATAGAGAAAATTTTTCAAGCGTTTATTGTTATTTCAGTGTATTTTTCCCGCTTCTATGAGCGGGATTAACCTACATTTTTCTGCCTGGCCGGATAGAGGGACGGGCGGTGTTTATGTCCCCGTAAAAACGACGAGATAGGTAATCTATGACCAGCGAAGAGGCAAGGATAAGAGTAGATAAATGGCTGTGGGCGGCCCGTTTTTTCAAAACACGTTCTCTTGCCTCCGCGGCAGTAAATGGTGGCAAGGTTCATCTGGGTGGCAATCGGGTCAAGGCATCTCGTCCCGTTGGGGTGGGGATGGTGCTTACCATCACCCGGGGAGTGGTTGAGTTTGAGGTCACTATTCTTGCTCTTAATCAACAGCGCAGACCGGCGGTTGAGGCCCAACTACTCTATGAGGAAAGTGAGGCAAGCAGAATCAAAAGGGAGGAGAATCGTGAGTTGCGTAGAGCCCTCAATGTTAGCCACAGTCCTCCTGCGAAAAAACCAAGCAAACGAGATCGACGTAAGATAAAAGAGTTTGTTCGCAAAAGTTAGAGGCACTACTTTATAATATTTTCTCCCACCGATTTCAGGTGGTTTTTACCTGGTGAACCCACCAATATATCTACAAGGAGTATACTGTGAAGAAAATAGAAAGGGCACTTATTAGTCTTACCGATAAAGCTGGTATAGAAGGCTTTGCAACTGAGTTGGCTGAGCTTGGTGTTGATTTACTCTCCACCGGTGGAACTGCAAAAAAATTGCGTGATGCCGGTCTTGATGTAAGGGATGTTTCTGAATTCACAGGTTTTCCTGAAATGCTTGATGGTCGGGTAAAGACCCTCCATCCCAAGGTGCACGGTGGTATTTTAAATCAGCGTGACAATGAGGAGCACCGTCGACAATGTGCTGATCATGACCTGCAGAACATCGATTTGATTGCAGTAAATCTCTATGCCTTTGCAGAGACCGTGGCAGATCCGGATTGTAGTCTTGCCGATGCCATTGAAAATATTGATATTGGCGGCCCAACCATGTTGCGGGCAGCGGCTAAAAACTTTAATGATGTCACCGTCATTGTTGACCCGGCAGATTATCCGCAGGTAATTGCTGAGATTAAGGCCACAGGTAATACCACTCTGAAAACTCGTTTCCGCCTTGCTGCTAAGGTCTTTAAGCTTACCTCCACCTATGATACGGCAATTTCAGCCTGGCTCGATAAGGTAGATGTTGAAACCAATAGCTTTTTTGATGGGGAGTAGGCAATGTTGAAAATGGCGGTTCTTCTTTCTGGTAGTGGTCGTACCCTTGATAATTTCCATGAGCGTATAGAGGAAGGTTCTCTGTCGGCCAGTATTGAGGTGGTGATTTCTAATGTCCAGGACGCTCTTGGTTTGACCAAGGCAGAAAATTATGGTTATCCCGCCTATTATGGCGTAAATAACGAGGCCATTAATCAAATTATTGCCAATTTTGATGTTGATATTATCTGTCTTGCGGGGTATTTGAAATTATATACGCCGCCTGCCCGTCTTCAGCGGGCAGTGTTGAATATTCATCCAAGCCTTATACCGGCCTTTTGCGGAGATGGCTTTTATGGGAGTCGGGTACACCGGGCAGTGAAGGCCAAGGGCTGTACCGTCAGTGGTTGTACCGTCCACTTTGCCAATGAGGTCTATGACGAGGGCCCCATTATTTTGCAAAAGTCCGTGGCCCTTGATTATGATGATGAGCCCAGTGATATTGCCTCCAGGGTTTTTGACGCGGAGTGTGAGGCCTTTCCCGAGGCTATTAACCGGGTAGATGAGCTTGGTATCGACTTTTTCTGGAAGAGGAGCGGAAAATGAGAGAGCAGAAGCGAATTTTGATGCAGGCCCAGGATATTGATATGGCTCTTGAGCGTATCTCTTTGCAAATTCTGGAAAAAAACAAAAACAGAGAGCATCTTGCTGTTATTGGGATTCATACCTGTGGTGTCCACCTCGGTCGCCGTATTCATGCCCTGCTCTCCGAAAAACTTGGCCGTAAGATTCCCTTTGGTAGTCTCGATATTAATCTGTATCGTGATGACTGGAGTCTTGTCAGTCAAAATCCCGTGGTTAAGACCACCAATCTGCCCTTTGAGGTTGATGGTACTACTATTATTCTTGTCGATGATGTGATCTTCTCTGGCAGGACTGTCCGGGCGGGGATGGATGCTATTTTTGATTACGGCAGACCGGCAAGTCTGCAGTTGGCGACCCTTATTGATCGGGGTGAACGCGAGTTACCCATCTCTCCCGACTATGTGGGAATGGCTACGGAGATACTGCCTCAGGAGCGTATCGAGGTGGTTGTGGATGGGGAGAACAACTGTATTGAGGTGGTGGTGGAAAGTTAATTGCATTTTTTTTCCAGGAACCACTTATCAATAGCACGACATGTACTATAGTGTATGTCGTGCTATTTTCGTTTAAAAAAACATTTATATAATATGTACGCCTCTGGCGAATAGGAATAGAGATAAATCATGGAGCTTCTTGCGCCTGTTGGCAATATCCAAAATTTTCACGTAGCCCTCGAGAGTGGTGCCGATGCGGTTTATGTCGGGGCCCCTGGTCTTAATGCCAGGACCTTGGCACGGGATGTCAGTTTAGAAGAGATCGCGGCAATGATTGAATACTGTCATGACCGGGATAAAAAACTGTATGTTGCTGCAAATAGCCTGGTCCTTGAAAAGGAGCTTGATACTGTTATTGATAGCTTGGCTATTCTTGAAGCCCTGAAACCGGATGGTTTGATTGTGCAGGATATGGGCGTTGTCCGTCTTATTCGTGATTATTTTCCCAAGATTCATATCCACGGTTCTACCCTCACCACTGCCCATAATTCGGACTCCGTTCGTTTTATGGAACGTCTGGGTTGTGACCGGGTTGTGCTTGCTCGTGAGCTTACCCTGAAAGAGATTGAGACCATTGCTCAAAAAAGAGGGAAGGCTGAACTTGAGGTCTTTATTCATGGCGCCATGTGTTTTTCCTATTCCGGACTCTGTCTTTTTTCCTCCTATCTTGGCGGTAAGTCAGGTCTTCGTGGTCGTTGTGTTCAACCCTGTCGTCGAGGTTATCGCTTAGGAAGCCAGAAGGCCGTTGCTCTTGATGGTAAGGGTAGTCGTGGTCCTAAGGGACTCAAGGGACGTGGTGGTCAGAAGCAAAATGTTGCGGGACGTGGTGGATCAAGTAGGTCAGAGTATCTCTTTTCCATGAACGATCTCTCCGGTCTTGAGGTTGTCCCTGCCCTGCGTGATATGGGCATTGCCTCACTTAAGATTGAAGGTCGTTTGCGTTCTGCCCACTATGTTGAACACATCGTCCGTGCCTATCGTCTGATGATGGATGCAACTCCGGAAAATGTAGAGACGGTACTGCCCGAGGCCCAGAAACTTGCAGAACAGGCCATGAGCCGTAAGATAAGTCCCGGATATTTTTTATCACCCCAGCCTGCCGAGGCCATAAGCCATCTGCACTCCGGAAATATGGGCCTGCATCTTGGCCGTTTTACCAAAATTGATGGCGGAGAGAAAGCTCCCAGTGCCCGTTTTCGTCTTAAGGAAAATGTGGGTCTGGGCGATCGTCTCCGTCTCCATATTGAGCCGGGTGGCGAGCGCATTGCCTTTTCCCTTAAGGAACTTTTTGGTGAGAGGAATAAGTCGGTTGCAAGGGGCCTTGCCGGTGAGAGTGTTAAAATTAACCTACCCGTAGATTTGCTCAAGCACCGTGTCGGTAGCTGCGATGTCTATAAGGTTGATGCTAAATCTACCATTGAGGTGGCAAAAACCTTGCCTCTTGGCTCTAAGAAAGAGGAAATTGAGACCATTTTTGCCAAGAGGCGTTCTCTTATCTTCGATGCCCGTAGTGACTCTTTGGCTGAAATAGAGCCCATTCCCGTTTTGGCAGAGGATGATCTGTCGCGACCCTCTACTCTGAAGCTGACTAAAAGGTCTTTTAAGCAGTCAAGGGTAAGTCGTAGTAAGCGGGCCGTGCAGGAGACTAATTTGCACAAGCAGCTCAAGCTTCCCTTTGAGTGGTGGCTCCGTCTTGACTCAGCAAAAACAGTGCTCAGTCCTCTACCGTTTACCCCCGATCGATTTTTGCTCTCTCTCGATAAGGCCATGGTGCGTCAGGCCTCTCAGATAAAGAAGTATTTAGGGACGCGGTCTCGTCAGGTTATCTGGGCGCTTCCTCCTGTTGTTATGGAAAATGATCTGGGCAGAATGCGTAAGAATATTCAGCTATTGATTTCCTCTGGTTATAGAAGCTTTCAGATTTCCAATATGAGTCAACTGGAATTTTTTGGCCGGGAAAAGGTGCATCTCTATGGAGATTACACCTTGAATTTGCTCAATACTCAATCTCTTATGCTGGCCTCGCAGATAGGCTTTGAGTCGGTGCAATTTTCCATCGAAACAGATAGGGAAAACCTGTATAATAGTCTTGCCAGTTATCGTGAGCTTACTTCTGCCCATAAGCTTGGTGCTGAGGTGCCTAAGATTCCTATTGGTCTTACTGTTTATGGTGCTCCGCCACTCTATACTTCGCGCCTTGCCTCTTCTCATTTTAATTTTGATCGAGAGGTGTTGAGTCCCAAGAACGAAGGTTTTGTCATACGAAAGCGTGATGGATTTACCCAGACCTATCCAACCAGACCATTCTCGCTTATTCCTTATATGCGCGATTTAAAGGAGTTGGGCGTGAACTATGTGGTGATGGATCTTTGTGGTTCAGGCAGGGGCTCCAAGGAGGTGGAGGAGTTGGCTGGTCGTCTTGCCGGTGGCAGAGGTAGCAAATTGCCGACCTTTAATTATTTGGGCGAATTGCAATAGTATGTTGTTAGAATAAAAGAGGTAGAAAGAGCCTGTAATCTGTGATATCTGAGGAGTCTTGCTTGGTAAAACGAAAGTTTTATTGACTTTCAGAACCGCGCATATTATAAGGAGCACTCTTTCGTAGAAATCCACTGTCCGCACTCTCTGGTCGAGACAGTTAAATGAATTTATTATTGTTTTACCAGTCGCATTGGTGAGTAAAAACAAAAGGAGTTAATTCGTGGCTAATCATAAATCAGCTGAGAAAAGAAACCGTCAGAATCAAGTCGCTCGTTTGCGTAACAAAAGCACCAGAACTGCTATGAAAAATAGTGTTCGTAAACTTGATGAGGCTCTGGAAGCTGGTGTTGAAGCTGACACCGCTGAGGCTCTCAGAGGCGCTATCTCTCGTATTGCTAAGACCGCAAGCAAGGGAGTTATTCACAAGAAGACTGCTTCACGCAAGATCTCTCGCTTAACCAAGCGTGTGAATGCCCTCGTTGCTGCTTAGTCAGCACGTGTAGCTTTGTTGTAAGAAGGGGACACAGGCCATTTGGTCTGTGTCCCTTTTTTTATGCCCTGCATGTTTCTACATGTAGAAACGTTTTTTGTAGCTTTATTTTTCCTACAGCGTATACTGTTGAGAGTAGGTAAGTGGTTGTGAGGCGCTATTCATAAAAAACAGAGTAGAGAAGGGCAGGATTATGAGAACGTTTTTTCCCGATTATACGGGCTTTAAGGATTTGCTGGCCACATCGAAGTTGTTGCCGGTATGCTGTGAGGTGGTGGCTGATTTGGATACTCCCCTAACCCTTTTTGCCAAGGTTGTTGGGGAGCAAGACCATCTCTTTCTCTTTGAGAGTATGGAGGGCGGGGAGAAGTGGGGGCGTTATTCTTTTATCGGTTATGATCCCCTGATGACCTTTCAGTCGAAGGGGGAGGATATCTCTATTGTTGATCATCGTAGCGGTGATGCCATTCCTCTCACCAGTTCTGGAAATCCGCTCATGGCCATTAAGCATATGCTTCACTCTCTTCAGGCAGCATCTCCTGTCGGGCTTCCTCCCTTTAGTGGCGGTGCCGTTGGCTTTATGGGCTATGAGATGGTGCGCTTTATGGAGAATCTTCCCGATGAGAGGGAGGCGGTGGCAACCCCAGATTCGTCGCTTATGGTGCCCCGTATTGTTCTGGCCCATGATAGCCTTCGCCAGACGGTGACCATTGTCTCCTGGGTTGTGGTGGATGACTCCGGTCGGGCAGGAGAAAAATATGAGCAGGCCTGTCAGGATCTGGAAGAGATAGCAGGGAAAATTCAAGGCTCTGTGCCCGCTGATTTTTTTGCGGCAACGGACACAGGCTGTCAGCCCCATGAGTTTCAGTCTAATGTGAGCAGGGATGCGTTTTGTCAGATGGTTGAGAGAGCAAAGGAATATATTTACTCAGGTGATATTATTCAGATAGTTCTTTCACAACGTTTTGAAACGCATACTGTTATCGATCCCCTGGTGCTCTATCGCGCTCTACGCCATATCAATCCCAGCCCCTATCTCTTTTATCTTCAGCTCGGAGATGTTGTCCAGATAGGTTCCTCCCCGGAAATTTTGGTGAAAAAACATGGGCAGACCGTCGATCTTCGCCCCATTGCCGGTACCCGAAAACGTGGCGGGACGGTTACGGAGGATCAGGCCCTTGAGCGGGAACTTCTAGCCGATCCTAAGGAGAGGGCGGAGCATCTGATGTTGGTGGATCTGGGCCGTAATGATCTGGGCCGTATTGCCAAAGCCGGTACTGTTTCTGTTGATGACCTATTGCTGGTGGAGCGCTATAGCCATGTGATGCATCTTGTCTCCAGTGTTCAGGGAAAAATTGCCGAGGATAAGGATCAGTTTGACCTGCTCTCCGCCTGCTTTCCTGCCGGCACCGTTTCCGGTGCCCCTAAGATCAGGGCAATGGAGATTATAGATGAGCTGGAGTCGGAAAAACGGGGCGCCTATGCAGGTTCCGTCGGTTATTTTGGCTTTTCCGGTAATATGGATTTTTGTATTACCATTCGCACCTTTGTCCTGCATGGTGGGGTGCTGTGGATTCAGGCGGGGGCGGGTATTGTTGCCGATTCTGTGCCGGAGTTGGAGTATGAAGAGACGATTAATAAATCCATGGCCCTGCGTCGGGCCATTGAGCTTGTTGAAGAGGGCTTCTAGCCTTGTGCCCAGCGAAAAAAAAGGAGAGGCCTATGCTTGTTGTCATCGATAACTACGATTCATTTACCTATAATATTGTCCAGACCATTGCCGCCAATAGCCTGGCTGAGGGCCGTCAGGAGGATATTAGGGTCTATCGTAATGACCAGATCACCGTGGCGGAAATTGAGGCTCTTAAGCCCGATCGTCTGCTTATTTCGCCGGGACCATGTTCTCCAGATAAGGCGGGGATTTCCGTTGCGGCAATCAGGCATTTTGCCGGTAAGATCCCTATTCTTGGAGTCTGTCTTGGTCATCAGTCTATTGCCGAGGCCTTTGGCGGTCGGGTTGTTCGGGCAGAGCGTTTGATGCACGGGAAGACCTCCCCCATGAGCCATGATGGCAGGGGTATTTTTGTAGGCCTTGCCAGTCCCTTTGCTGGGATGCGTTACCACTCCCTGCTTGTTGAAGAGAGGGGACTGCCGGATTGTTTGGAGATTAGCTGTCGTAGTGATCAGGGTGAGTTGATGGCTATGCGTCATCGGGACTATAAGATAGAGGGGGTGCAGTTTCATCCCGAGTCTATTATGACCCCTGCCGGTGTTCAGTTGCTGGCTAATTTTATGTCAGCTGATTATGAGAAAAACTATCCGCAGGAGAGATAACCTGTGGCTGTAACTCTTGGGAAAAATAATATGAATATACGACAGGCAATTGCCCGGGTGGTGACAGGTGCTGATTTGAGCGAGAGCGAAATGATGGCAAGTATGGAGGAGGTGATGTCCGGGCAGGCGAGCCCTGCTCAGATTGCCTCTTTTATTACCGCTCTGCGGATGAAGGGCGAGGCGGTGGAGGAGATTGTTGGCGCTGTTCGGGTCATGCGGGATAAGGCTACCTTTATTGATTGCGGTTTGGGCCCCGATGATATCTTGATGGATATTGTCGGTACCGGCGGTGATGGTGCCGATACCTTTAATGTCTCCACCACCACCTCCTTTGTGGTGGCGGCGGCGGGAGTAGCCGTTGCCAAACATGGTAACCGAGCCGTCTCCTCCAGATGTGGGAGTGCCGATGTCCTTGAGGCCCTCGGCGTTGATCTCTCTCTCGATCCCGCAACGGTTGCTCGTTCTGTGCAGGAGATAGGGATAGGTTTTCTCTTTGCCCCCCTGCTACATGCGGCGATGAAGCATGCCATTGTCCCACGTCGTGAAATGGGTATTCGTACCATCTTTAATATTCTTGGCCCCCTGACTAATCCAGCCGGGGCCAATGTTCAGTTGATTGGCGTTTTTGAGCGGAGCCTGACCACGGTTTTGGCCGAGGTGCTTCTGCGTCTTGGTGAAAGGCGGAGCTTGGTGGTCTGGGGTGAGGGTAATATGGACGAGATGACGGTTACCGGCACCTCCTATATTGCCGATGCCCACGATGGCAGAGTGACAAGCTATGCCGTTGAGCCCGAGGATGTTGGTCTGGCCCGCGCTGCTGTGGCCGATATCAGCGGTGGCCGGACCCCTGAGGAGTCGGCTCAACAGGTCCGCGCTGTCCTTGCCGGGGAGAAGGGTGCACGTCTTGATATGGTGCTTCTCAATGCCGGTGCGGCCTTGCTTGCCGCAGGCAGGGTGGAAACTATTGTCGAGGGCGTTGTTATGGCCCGGGATGTTGTTGAATCGGGAGCTGCTCTTAAGAAGCTGGGGCAGTTGGTCGCTTTCAGGTAATTTTTTTTCAGGCGCCTCGGAGTCGGGGCTTACCTGATTTTTATTGAAAAGCCAAATTTTTTTAAAGCACCTATTGAGTAGAGAAGCTCACTAGAGGAAAGAAGATATGTCGGATATACTGGATAGAATTGTGGCAAGAAAGCACGAGGAGGTGGCCCAGCTCAGGCGGGATGGGATATCTCTGCCCGAGGAATTTGCAGAAAAGAGGCCGGCCCCTCCCCGGGGATTTCGGCAGAGCCTGCTCAGCCATCAGGGGCTCTCTATTATTGCCGAGGCGAAAAAGGCCTCGCCTTCAAAGGGGCTTATCTGTGAGGATTTTGATCCGGTGGCTATCGCTAAAAATTATGAACGTTGTGGTGTTCAGGCAATCTCTGTGCTGACGGATCGTGATTTTTTTCAGGGTGATCTCCGTTATCTGCTGCAGGTACGTGAGGCTGTGGGCCTGCCTGTCTTGAGAAAAGATTTTATTATAGACGAGTTGCAGCTAAAAGAGGCCTCGCTCTACGGAGCCGATGCCATCCTTCTCATTGCTGCCATCCTCGATGAGGCTCAGCTGCGTGATTATAGATGCTATGCCGAGGAGCTTGGTATGGACTCTCTGGTGGAGGTGCACGACGAGGAGGAAACGGAGAAGGCCCTTGCCTCCGGTTGTAATCTTCTTGGGGTAAATAACAGAAATTTAAAAGATTTTAGTGTTGATGTTGAGACGACCTTCCGTATTCGGAAAATGGTGCCGATAGAAATTCCTCTGGTCAGTGAATCCGGTCTTAAGGAGGCTGCCGATCTGCGCAGGCTTGCAGAGGCAGGTGTCTGTGCCGCCCTCATCGGTGAAACCCTGATGCGGATGGGCAGTGCCGGCGATGTTCTGGCAGAGCTCTGGAGACCGTGATGGGCGAAAGGATGCAGGCCAGAATCCGAGTAAAATTTTGTGGCACCACCTCTGTTGAAGGAGCCTTGGCTGCCGTGGCTGCCGGGGCTGATGCCCTGGGCTTCATCTTTGCCCCTGGCAGTAAACGTTATATCGATCCGTATGTTGCCCGGGAAATAATAGCTCGGCTACCTCCCTTTGTTGATCGGGTCGGTGTTTTTGTTGACGAGGATGTGCAGAGGGTGGTTGCCATAGCCCGGCTCTGCTCTCTCTCCTATGTGCAGTTACACGGAACAGAAAATCCGGACTATTGTCGGCAACTGCGGACGGATGAGAACTTTTGTGCAGGTATTATTAAGGCGTTTCGGGTGTCAGAGAGTAGCGAGGCAGGGGATATTCAGCCCTATGAATCCCTGGTCGATGCCTATCTGCTCGACACCTACAGGCAGGGTATGGCTGGAGGTACAGGCAAGGTCTTTGACTGGGGCTTAATAGAGGGGCTCCGGCTGGCAAGGCCCCTTATTCTTGCCGGTGGCCTGGATGCGGGAAATATTGCTGCGGCCATTGCCCAAGTGGTGCCCTATGCCGTTGACCTTAACTCAGGGGTGGAGATCTCGCCCGGGATAAAGGATCCTGCTAAGGTGGAGGCGATCATGGCGCAGATAAGAGGATAGTACATCATAATTCTTAAATTTTTGGGTAGAGTCGGTTCAGTTTTACTCGTGCATCATCGGTGCGGAATAGCTGTAGCAGTGGAGTAGCAAGCTGTAAGCCATTAGCTGACAGAAAGAGCATTAGCAAAAGCGTTAATCGAGGATACAAAAGTGTCTCGTGTTTCGTATCTCGTGTTCTCGGCTACTAGTAGTGAAAGCTCATGCCTCCGCCGACTCACTGTTCGCATCACTCTTGCCTAGCCAACATAAGAAACTATAAAAATGGAAAGAGAACGTAATAACTTTTAAATATTTTTTCTTTGTATCTTGCAAGCAGCAGTTAATTGCTTTTTTCTTAAAGCTGATAGCTGATAGCTGATAGCTGATAGCTACTTGTCTGTGTCCAAGGTATCCTGGGCGTAGATAGCCTCTATCTGTTGCAGATGATCGTCTGTCTCTTCTCTTAAGAGTTCCATGGTCTTCTCCGTGGCTGCTGAGGCACCGGTGAAGCTTGTAAAAATATTTTTTTCAATCAGGGCTCGTTCAAAGGAGGCTGCCTGCATAAGTGCTCTTTGATCATCTATCTCTCCCGCTTTAGCCTGGGAAATTGTCTGCAGTAATAATTTTTGAAATACCTTGAGACTTGGTGCTGTTATTTTGGCCCCATCAAAGATGGTGATGCCCTGCTCTGTTGCCTTGGCCAGTTGTTTTAACCATTGCGCATGCTTTTCCTCCTCTTTTGCGAGGCCGAGCCACAGGTCTTTGTTGTTTTGGAGTTTCTCTGCGAAGATCGTGTAGAGACGCTGGAGGAGGGTCTCCTGTTCAATGAGTAGGGCGATTATTTCTTCTTGATCCGATGTTAACATAAGAGCTCCTCATTTTTTAATGAACTATTGTGAACTCGTCCCTATCTTCTCGATTATACAGCTGATCTTAAAATAATACAAAAGATGGAGAGGCTTAGTTAGCCTGAAACCTTAAGCCATCGATGATGATAGTCAAGTGGCGTCCGGAGTGTGGATAACGGGACGCTTTGCGGTTTAGATCTCTGCCGTTTATTAACTTGGGGATGGAGACCTTGCCCGAGTTAAAGGCTTTTATTAAGTTAGCTATAGGCGCAGATAAGGGGCTAGTGAGCCCTTTTCTGCGCCGTAAGCTACTACTCCTCAGCTGACAGGATGAGCAGGGCGTAGAGTGCCTCAACCTGTTGAAGGTGGCCGAGGGGTTGTTTTTTGAGTTGCTCTAAGGCCTTTTCTGCCGCAGGAGATATGTCTGAAAAGCTGGAAAAAATATCATTTTCTATTACTGCCCGCTGGAAGGAGGCTGCCTGGATTAAGGCCCTTCTTTCATCCAGTTCTCCCGTTTCTGCCTGGCGAATCGCCTGTTTCAATGACTGTTGAATTGCCTGTAGTGAGGGCGCTGTAATTTTATTTTCATCAAAGGTGGCGATACCCTGTTGGCTGGCCTCGGTAAGTTGTTGCAACCATTTTTCCTGGGTGGCTTCCTCCTTGGCGAGTTTTTGCCAAAGAGGTTTGTTGTATTGGGGGCTATGGCTGAATGTTGTGTAGAGCTGGTGGAGAAGTGTTTCCTGCTCTAGAAGCAGTTGAATTATTTTTTCTTGATCGGGTGTTAACATAAAATTGGCTCCTTGTCGTTTTGCGGCAGAATTTTTTTGATGAATTACTATGAAATCGCCTCTGTACCTCTCAAGTATACAGCTGATATTAGAATGATACCAAAAATCTGAAGACTTAGGCAATAAGTCCTGAAATTTTAATCAGGCTGAGCTATGGATAGGGGGGGTATGTTTCATGGCCTGTTTGTGGAAGAGGTTATTGCTGGCGAGGGTGAGGAGGATGGCAAAGGATGCCGCTGCCAGGCCGAGGAGGACATTGTAAAAAGGCGGTGCTGCCAGAGCGATGCGGATAATGAGGGTGGCCAGGGCATAGCCGGAGTTTCTGAATATGGCATAAAAAGATGGTTGAAAACATTGGGAGCTGAGGACCAAGAGAATATCTGCCAGGATCAGGAGGGTGTAAAAATCATGAAAGAAGTCGCCGTGGCTGATGCCCATCAGGGTGTTAAGCATGCTCCGCAGGCCCATAATGATGAAGAATGTGAGGAGGAGGAGGGCAACACCCTTTTTGATGGCGACAAAGGCATAGAGATCCGTTGAGGTTATCTGCTCAGCGCAACTCCTCTTTTGGATGATATAATAGAGGCCGAGCAGTGAAAAGATGAGGAGGGCTCCAAAACCGTTGGAGAGGATGCGCAATATGGCCTCTTCGTTGCCCGCATAGCTTATGGGCTCGGGGAAGTAGGAGAGTTCCTTAAAGGCGTTTCTCATTAGGATCAGGGAAAAAATTTCAAATTGGGTGCCCACGGAGCGGGAGAATGAGCGGGGAATGCTGAAAATAAGGCTGATAACCTCCAGGATGAGCACAACCGTAAATGCTGCCTGAACGGCATAGAAGTGGTTGAGAGGCAGGATGGTGGCGATCCCTTCCGGTAACCATCCCTGCCGGTTACATTCGATGGCGATGATGCTGGCAATGAAAAAGAGCATAAGTGTGGCCGCTATTTTTCTATGTATCTTTTCATGCTCCCATAGATGATAGAGCGGATCGAAGATATAGGTGATTTTCTCGTAGAAAAAATGCATGCAGGGCCACTTTTTTGCCGTCCTCAGCAAAGAGCCTTATAGAGACTCTTTGTTAAGAATCTTTTAGGGACTAGGGTAGCTTGTTTATTGAAGGGATGCGATGCTTTGCCCATCTATTGTGCGCCATCCAATAACGGCCCAGGCCATCTTGAAATCTATATACGGGAAGATTTGTTGTCTTGTCGTTGAAATAGAATTCAATTTCTTTCATCGGTCTGCCGCCGGTGATGGTGAAGAAGGTCTTTTTCATCATAGCTTAAATCTCCTCTCTCTGTTGGTCAAAAAATAGCCGTCCCTCTCCGCCGGACAGCTGTATAAATAGTCCTACATAAAGAATATATTCAAGCTAACTAAGCTTATTGGTGGCAGAAGGAACAAGAATCTGACTATTTGATGATGAGCATTAACACACCCTTAGAAATCATTCTATAATAGATGGAGGGGAGATGTAAATAGAACAGGCCTATTTAAAGACCTGTTTTTTTTGTGGCGAAGTTATTCTTCTTGCAAGCTACCGTCGAGAAGGGTTACGCAACGATCCATGCGGGCAGCAAGTTCATTGTTATGGGTTACCATAATGGTCGCCAGTTGTCGTTCCTGTCCGAGGTTTTTGAGGAGATCAAAGACGATCTCTCCAGATCTGCTATCAAGGTTTCCCGTGGGCTCATCGGCCAGGAGGATGGCGGGGTTCATGATCAGGGCTCGGGCCAGGGCCGTCCTCTGCTGTTCACCACCGGAGAGATTGGTTACCTTGTGCTCCAGGCGGTGATGCAGTTCTACCCGACGAAGAAGATCTTCTGCATTAGCCCTTGATTCGGCATTGTTTTTGCCGCCGATAAGGGCGGGCATCATGACGTTTTCCAGAGTGGTGAATTCGGGCAAGAGGTGGTGAAATTGAAAGATAAAGCCAAGGGAGGCATTGCGGAAGGCGGCAAGCTCTCTTTCGTTTTTCTCATCCACCGCGCACTCTTTGAAGTAGAGCTTGCCACTGCTTGGTTTAGTCAGGGTGCCCAGTATCTGGAGCAGGGTCGTCTTGCCCGAGCCCGAGGCTCCGACAATGGCGGTCATGGTGCTGTGTTCAATGGAGAGATTGATCCCTTTTAAGACGGGGAGGATCTCATCGCCACTCTGGTAATTTTTGCTGATGTCTTTTGCTGTATAAAGGGTCATTTAAGAGAGTACCTCGCCAGGTCGAACCTGAGCAGCCTTCCATGAAGGATAGAGGGTGGCAAGCAGGGTGATAATAATAGAGCAGGCGGCAACAATGATCACATCGCTTGGAATCACCTGGATTGGCAGGGTGGTCATGGGATAGACGTTGGCAGGCAGCTCGATGAACTTATAGCGTGAGAGTAGCTGGCAGAGGCCGAGGCCACCCGCTACGCCTAAGCCGGTACCCAGAAAGGCAATGACCAGTCCTTGGAAGAAGAATATCCTCATTATAGAGCTGGATGTTGCTCCCATGGATTTTAGTATAGCAATATCCTTGGTCTTTTCCATAACTACCATGATGAGGGCGCTGACGATGTTCAGGGCGGCGACCAGGATGATCAGGGCCATGCAGATAAACATACCGATCTTTTCCAGTTTGAAGGCGGCAAAGAGGTTCTGGTTCATCTGCATCCAGTCACGGACGACATAGAGTGAGCCGAGACTTTTTCGAATTGTGGCGGCGATTTGGTCGGCACTGTCGAGTTTGTTATGGTCGACGGTTACCTCTATACCGTGGGCAAGGTCACCGCTTGCCAGAAAGTTCTGGGTGTTGGCGATGGACATATAGGCGAGGGTAGAGTCGTACTCGTACATGCCGGTTTCAAAGATGCCGCTAACCTGACAGGTGGTAATTTTGGGGATGACGCCCATGGGGGTGAGGGGACCCGAGGGTGAGATAAGGCGTACCTTGTCGCCCTGGCCGACCCGTAAATTTTTGGCTAGGTTTTTACCGATAATAATATTGGGCACCCGAGTTGTTTTATCGGTGAGATTGTCTACCTTACCGGCAATCATCTGTTCTGGGAGGCCAAGGACGCCCACTGCTGTTGTGGGATCAATACCGCGCAGGACCACGCCGCTACCACCGCCTCGGGGGCTGCTCAGTAGCGTTTGGGCATAAAGATATGGAGTTGCTCCCCGAACATTGGGCAGGGCTATGATCTCTTTTCGCACGTTCAGGTAGTCGTACATTTTGCCGCCCTGTTGTTGGACGATAATATGAGCGTTAACGCCGAGTATCTGGTCGCGAAGGCTGGTGGTGAATCCGGAATAAACAGCCATGACCACGATGAGGGCAATAACCCCGACGGTGATGCCGGCGATGGATATAAGAGAGATAAGGGAGATGAAGCGTTGCTTGTGTTTAGCCCGTAGGTATCTCAGGCTGATGAACCACTCATACATGGGCAATTTGGGGGGCTAAGAATGAAAGGGGATAGCCGTAGGGCCATCCCCTTATGATATCAAACTATTTTTTTTCTACTTCCTTGTCCTGCTTCTTTGTCTCGGCTTTGAGATGTGGGAAGAAGATAACGTCTCTGATTGACGGACTATCTGTCAGAAGCATGGTCAGGCGATCAATGCCGATACCCTCTCCGGCAGCAGAAGGCATGCCGTATTCCAGGGCGCGGATATAGTCGTGATCAAGCTCTGGATGGATCTCTTCGTCATCGCCACGCTCTGCAATTTGCTTGGCAAAACGCTGGTACTGATCGACGGGATCGTTCAACTCACTGAAGGCATTGGCCAACTCACGACCGGTGATGAAGAGCTCAAAACGATCGGTGGTGCTTGGGTCTTCGTCGTTACGGCGGGCAAGTGGAGAAACCTCTGTTGGGTAGGAGGTGATAAAGGTTGGGTCGATAAGCTTCTCTTCCACCAGAAGTTCGAAGAGTTCGGTCATCGCCTTACCGTGACCTGCGGTCTCTTCGAGTCTGATGCCCTTCTCTTTGGCCAGGGCGATGGTTGCCTCGGCATCTGCCATGATTTCAGGGGCAATGCCTGCAACCTTGGTCAGAGACTCCTGCATGGTCATACGTTGCCATGGTGGTGCCAGATTAACATCGGTGCCTTGATATTGGATCTGCATGGAACCATTCACCTTTTCACAGGCAGTAGATACCATCTCTTCGGTGATATCCATCATATCCTCGTAGGTGGCATAGGCCTGATAGAATTCAAGCATGGTGAATTCCGGGTTATGGCGGGTAGAGAGTCCCTCGTTACGAAAGTTACGATTGATTTCAAATACACGCTCAAGGCCACCAACAAGCAGGCGCTTGAGATAGAGCTCAGGTGCTACCCGTAGGTAGAGGTCCATATCAAGGGCATTGTGATGGGTCTTAAAGGGCTTGGCGGTGGCACCACCTGGAACAGCCTGCATCATCGGAGTCTCAACTTCCATAAAACCACGGTCGCTGAGGAAATCACGGATATGACGAATGATCTCTCCGCGTTTGCGGAAGACTTCGCGGCTCTCCGGGGTAACGATGAGGTCAACATAGCGTTGACGATAACGGGTCTCCACATCGCTCAGTCCGTGCCATTTGTCGGGCAGGGGGCGGAGGGATTTGGAGATCATCTGCACGCTACTCGCTGCGATGGAGAGTTCGCCCACCTTGGTCTTAAAGAGGTGACCCTTGATACCAACAATGTCACCGATATCCCATTTTTTAAATTGAGCAAAGATCTCTTCGCCGATCACATCTTTTTTGATATAGATCTGAACACGGCCGGTCTTGTCCATGACCTGAAAGAAGGCAGCCTTACCAAACTTGCGCATGGCCATAACCCGGCCCGCAACAGAATACTCTGTCGTGCTTTCGTCGTGCTGCTCTGCCACCAGAGATTCTCCCATGGGAAGAACTTGGGCTACACTGTGGGCGGGATGAAAGGTATTGTCGTACAGCTTAACGCCGAGATCTGCAAGTTCTGCTGCTTTTTCTCGTCGTTGTTGAAGGGTCTTATTATCTGTGCTCATTAAATTGCCTTTAGAGAGAGTATGTGGAATATGTGATACACCTACCAGATGTGACGAAAATAGTCGCTTCGCCGATCATCCTTTATTGTATAATGTAGGAATGCAATCCTATAGCAATTACAGAGAAAGAGGTGTTCTGTCAATTCTTTTCGTATTTTTGTCCTGTTCTAACGTAAACTTGCAACAAAGGGCCCCACTGCCTTCGGGCCATTTTCGTCCACCAGGCGGATGGTTTGTGAACCAATAACCGCCATATCGGCCTTGCCTATGAGTGCCTGCACATCAGCCTTGGATTTAATGCCAAAGCCCACTGCCAGTGGTAGGGTGGTGGCTGCTCTGCAGTTGGACAGATAGTTGTCAAAGTTTTCATCGAGAGCAGAGTTATTGCCCGTCACCCCGCGTCTTGCGGCGCAGTAGATAAAACCTGTAGCTGAGCCTGCCAGGGTCTTCATTCTTTCCGGGGTGGAGGTGGGGGCGTAGATAATAATGGGGGCAAGCTGGTACTGCTCTGCATAGGCAAAGTAGTCTTCCCCCATCTCAGGTGGCAGGTCAGGGACGATAAGGCCTTTGATACCCGCCTCTTTGGCATCCTGAAAGAACCTCTCCTCCCCGTACTTAAAGACGATATTGTAGTAGGTCATAAAGAGGAAGGGGATTTGGTGTTTGCGGGTCATCTCCCGGGCAAAATCAAAACACTGAGCAACCCGGGTGCCTCGGGCCAGGCTCTCCTGATTTGCCTTCAATATGACTGGGCCATCGGCCATGGGCTCTGAGAAGGGGATCTGCATTTCAATACAGTCCACCCCATTTTTAACCATCTGCTCTATCACCTCCCGGTTTGCCGCAAAGGAGGGATAGCCCAGGACAATATGGGTCATGAGGAGGATATCTTTATCTTTTTTCTTTTCGCGCAGTATTTTTTCCAAAGTCATCTGTCCGTACCTTTTTTATCGAGGAACTCTTTGTCAGGGTAAGCTTGGAGAAAGAGTTCTTTTTTTCAGTCAGGGGTTGCCGGTTTTTAAGGGCAGAGTTTAGCCTTTTTGATATTCCCGGGCTCGCTCAATGATAAATTCCTTCCAGGAGGGGTCATTGAAGGCGTGGGCCACGGTGAAGATATCCTTGTCGCCGCGACCGGACATATTGATGACGATGGCATCCTCAGGAGATAGATCGCTTGCCTCCTTAAAGGCCTGGGCAAAGGCATGGGCTGATTCGAGGGCAGGAATAATACCCTCTTTTTTCATGGTCAGCTCCAGGGCAGCCAGTACTTCAGTATCCGTTGCCGCCTCAAAACGTACCCTGCCCTCCTCCCAGAGATGGCTGAGAATAGGACTGACGCCCACATAATCAAGACCTGCCGCCACGGAATGGGTTTCCCGCATCTGTCCGTCATCGTTTTGGAGAAACATGGTCTTATACCCTTGGGCAACGCCTGGGCTGGCATCTCCTCCGGCCAGGCGGGCGGCATGTCGGCCTGTTTCAAGGCCGTCGCCACCTGCTTCAACGCCTACGAGTTCAATTTTTTTGTCCTCTAGGAATCCCTGGAAGATGCCCATGGCGTTGGAACCACCACCAACGCAGGCATAGACCCGTTTGGGTGGCCTGCCGTGGTATCTCTCGATCTGTTCCCGAGCCTCAGTGCCGATGATGGATTGAAACCAGGAGACCATTTCGGGAAAGGGCGCGGGGCCGCAGGCTGTGCCCAGTACATAGTGGGTGTCATCGATATTGCTCACCCAGTCGCGAAAGGCCTCGTTGATTGCATCCTTAAGGGTGCGGGAGCCATCCTTTACCGGCACTACGGTGGCCCCCATCTTCTCCATCCAGAAAACATTGGGCCGTTGGCGCTGCACATCCACCTCGCCCATATAGATGGTACATTCAAGACCGAATTTGGCAGCCATGGTGGCCGTTGCCACTCCATGTTGTCCTGCACCTGTTTCGGCAATAACCCGTTTTTTACCCATCCTCTTCACCAGAAGACCCTGTCCCATGACGTTATTTGCCTTGTGGGCACCCGTATGGTTAAGGTCCTCCCGCTTTATATAGATCTGAGCTCCGCCAAAATGTTTGGAGAGATTTTCAGCATAGGTCAGGGGGGTCGGTCTGCAGGAGTAGGTGGACATCAGCTGTAGATATTCCTGCCAGAAGCTCGGGTCATTTCTGGCCTGCTGGTAGGCCTCTTCGAGTCGGTCAAATGTCTCTCTTAATATTTCAGGAAGATAAACTCCGCCCCAGTTACCAAAAAAACCTTTTTTGTTCATCTCTATGGATCCTCTCTTGAAGTCAGTGTCGAAAGTGTATCTGCGTATAGTAACACTTCTGCTGTGAAAGAAAACTCTTTTTTCTGTCTAATCATTGCGGGGAATTTTTTTGGTAAATAAATCAATTCAGTGGGACGATAATAAGAAAAAGATTTTATAGTCGAGTCACCCATCTAGTACAGGAGAAAAAAATTATGACATCTGTGAAAGAGAGAGTAGCCGCTCCAAGCGTTAATTTTGAAAAGATTCTTTTTTTTCCGGAGGGTATTCCCGGATTTGAGGATTTTAAAGAGTATCGGATTTTTCATAAAGAGACAAATGGTCTTGCCATCTATTGGCTGGAGTCCTGTGATGATGCAGCGGTTACCTTTACCCTGGTCGCGCCTGATCATTACGGTCTGCACTATGATTTCAATCTCAGTGACGAGGAGCAGACTCTGCTCCAAGCAGAAGAGCCCATGCAACTTGCCATCTTTCTTATTGTCAGTAAGGGAGAGGGCCAATATGCGGGACTCAATGCAAATATTAGTGGGCCAATTGTTATTAATGTTCAGAGGCAGAGGGCTCTGCAAAAGGTGCTGCAACAGTCGCGCGTTTTGACTACGATTATTGACCAGTAGGATTTCTGTTGGACCTTGTCCCCGTTAGGACAAGGTCCAATGGCTCTAGAGGTCAGCCCCTTGGAGTGCGTTGCGGCAGGCGGCGGCAAAATCTTCTGGATAGTGGCCATTGATAAAACGCATCTGGGCCTCACTGAAGGCACCGGGAGATTCCGGCAATCTCGGCAGAAGGGCATAGATAATAGGTTGGTTGCGCCCCTGACCGATGGCCTTGGAATATTCAATGGAGGTGACCATTTTGGCCCCGAGACGGGCCAGCGCCTTCTGGGCCGTGAGGATCCCCGTATCAAGGGCATCCCTTGTCTTTTCATCTGCTTCGAGGATATTGCCGACAAATCTAGCGTTCGCATCGGGGCGGGTCATGACCTGCAGCTCCCACTGGGATGTCTGAGCCTTGGGTACAAAGAGCACGGCCCATTCGTTGCTCCAGATAACAAGGTCTGTCTCAAGATCGTCCCGCCCATCCAGTCGTTTATTCTCCTCAATAGCCTGCAGATAATCAGAAAAATAATCCCGCTGATACAACTCATGGTAGGCATCGATGATCGGGGCAATCAGATCTCCACAGGCATAGGACTCAAGCTCCTCAGCGGCTAACTGTTCAAAGCCTGTATAGGCGGTGACCTGTCGGGGGATCATTGCATACTGCTGGTGGATCTGTTGGTGGGAGGCGTGCAGGCGGTAGGCGCTTGGGGCGTAGTCAAAGCCAAAGTTCCAGCCCCAGAGGCTGGTCTTGCTCTTTAGAGTCGAGGGCGTGTCCATATTTTGTAATATTTGTAGACGTAACGCCTCTATTTCTTCCCCTGTCATCAGGGCCGCGCCTTCAGTCAGGCTTAGATCAAGCTCACTGCCAAGGCGAATAAAACTGCGTTGGTAGTAGAGACGGCGCAGGCCCCTTATATCCGCTCCCGAGAAATCCTTCATCTCATAACGGATGGCATCCTCGGCCATATTGGCGGCATAGTGTCCGCCGGGGATATAGGAGTTTGTCCGCAGATACTCGTAGGCGTGACTCTCCCCTTCCCGCCATTCCCCTGTGATGGGGCTTGCCCCCTGGGCTCCCGGGCGAATGACCATGGCAATCTTATAGGCAGCGGGTAGATGGATATTGTTGGCCACGGCCTCCAAGAGGAGCTTGTTATGGATCTTAGCGCGTATCCTCCCTCCAGCCTCTTCTCCGTAGACAAGGCCGATTGGTGTATTACCCTCAAATATCATCTCGCATGAAATATGGGCCAGCTCGATCAGATCCCGTGGGTCTGTACTGGTGGTGGCCAGGGCCAGTTGCAACGGTGCCGGCAGGGCAGCTATGAGCGTTTTCTCAATACCACATTCTGTTAGGGTGCGGTGTAGGGAAACGGCCTTGGCTGCGGGTAGGTGGAAACGTTTAGGGCTTTCTGCGCTGGCATCTGCCCATCGTTTGTTGATATAGGTGACGCCCTTAAAGGGGAGGGGATTGGCTATTTCAAAGACCCAATCACTATCCTCAGCTACGACATCACCGTTGGGAAGATTTATCTCGTTATATACAGCCCCACCTTCTTCGCTCCTGCCCAGAAAGGCCTTTTGGCTGTCTATTCGTCTGTTTGCCACGCTATAGCTTGGCTTGTGAATTCCGTAAATAAATGTGCCACCCGGACGTACGCAGGTGGATATCTTTTTATCGTTCATCTCTGATATCCTTATGGCAGCCTTCAATTCTCAAGCCACCCTCTGTTTATAGATGTCAGCCATCCTATTTCTTATCCTTCCACATGGCAAGGGCCTGCTGGTATACCTGAGAACGGGAGAGGCCAAGGTCCGATGCCAGTTTTCTGGTGGCATCTTTAAGGGAGAGTTCGGAATTGTCGCGGTACCAGACAAGCATCTCTTCAATGTCTTCCCCCGTCGCCTGTTCCTGCTTTTCCGGGTGGATGACGATGACAAATTCACCGCGTACCCTCTGATCCTGAGTTTTTTGGTAGAGAATCGAGAGGCGATCGCACTGTAGTTCCTCGTAGGCCTTGGTCAGTTCCCTTGCCCAAAAGGCCTCTCTGTCGCCCAGTATATCCAGGGCATCGGCCAGCAGGTCATCAACCCGGTGTGGGGATTCATAGAAAACAACGGAGTAATCAGAATCCTTTATGGAGGAGATAAGCTTTCGGCGCTGGCCGCCCTTTGATGGGGCAAATCCCAGGAATAGAAATCCTGAATCGGTGATTCCTGAAGCGGAAAGGGCGGTGGTGAGAGCAGATGCGCCAGGTAGAGGCACAACGGTGATGCCTGCCAGATGGGCCTTTCCTACCAAAACGGCCCCGGGATCAGAGATGCCAGGTGTGCCTGCATCGCTGATCAGGGCAATATTTTCCCCTCTTTGCAGTCTGCCAATCAACTCCTCGCTGCGTTCGTTTTCACGCTCGCGGTAGTAGCTGATAAGGTGGGTGGATATTTCAAAGTGGTTGAGAAGTCTCTTGCTATGCCTGGTATCTTCTGCGGCAATAAGATCGACTTCTCCCAGGATACGGAGAGCGCGCAGGGTGATATCTTCCAGATTGCCAATGGGTGTTGGCACAATATATAGGGTGCCAACACTCTTCTTCAGTTCTTGTGTCATGGTCTCTTCTATGGGGGCTAAAATAGCGGTAAAATATTTAGGGCCTGTCAGAAAATAACATGAACATCTTGCAACTCAGCTTCGGGCCATCTTCGATCGTTTCTCAATCGCAAAATCCTCGATGTAGCCCTGCTACGTCTGTGGTTTTGTTCAATCGGCGCGACCAAATCTGACGCAAACCTGAGCGAAATTTTGACCATCTTATTTTGTAACAGATCCTTAGTTTCTCTGCCCCCTATCTAGCAATAATTGGAAAATTTCGCACGGAAATAGCAGGGCGAATTTTTTCCAGAAGAGGTTTTGCCAGTACTGCACTATCAATTTGATAGCCCCAATTTTTTATACCATATCCGCTTAAGTCCAGGAGTCTCTCTGCTAAACGCTCTCCATTATCGCTCTCCTGGTCGTAGGAAAAAAGGACGGCAATATAGTTGAAAAGAGGTCTGCTTTCAGGTCTTGCCAGCCAGGCCTTGAGGCACTTCTGCTGCTCATCGGTGCGGGCATCAATAATAATATAGTCAAAGTATGTCAGGAGACTTGCCGTCTTGGCCAGAGATCTCTCTTTCATCTGGGCCGGGCTGATGATGACTCCGATATCAAGAAATGGTTGCCACTGTTGAAATGCCTCAACTCCCCGCAGGAGGGTGTTTGTGGGTTTTTTACTCAGGAGCTGTTGACGGAATTTTCTGCTGCTGTTCGGATTCCATGGCCTCTTGATTTCGTTGCCTGTGATTTTAATTGGTTTTGTCGTGCCTGCCAGTATCTCTTCTACGGCCGCATGGTTTTCCACAATAAGACCATCGACAAAGCTATTCTTTCCCATATCTGAGAAGAGGCGAGTCAGTTTCTGCGGGCTATCAGCTTTAAAAAGAGGAGCATCAAGCGAGAGAACAGTCGCGACCCCTGTCCGGGCCCTTGTATACCAAGAGAGGCGGGTGAGCTTATTAAGAAAGAGAGGGTATGTCTGGTTGGTAAAGAGTGCCTCTTTGCCCCTTGGTGTTTGGACAAGCGGTGCGAGGACAACCGCGCTGGGTTTTAAGGACTTGTCCCTGTCCAAAAAGGCACTGTACAGAGGTTCTTTAGGGTCTGTTGTATCAATTATCTCCTCTGTTGGGGCGATAATAAATCGTCTGAGAGGTTGGCTTTGGCTAACGAGCATTTCCTCTCGGAGAATTTCCGTCAGCGGGTTGGCCACCGGGTAGTACCTGGGCACTGCATTAAGTTGGGATATATTGGCTTGAGGCAGATCATCTAAGGTAAGGGCTATCTTCATGCCAAGGTCTGCCGCCACATTTTGGCAGAGGGTATTATAGTTGCCAAAGGGCCAGACCATGACTCTGGGTTTTTTCCCTGTGTACTTGGCTATAAGGTAGCTATTCTTTTTAAGATCATCATAGATGCGCTGTCGCATCTCTTTATCTGTCTCTTTTTGCCCTGTTGCGACCTCGTATTGATGGGCGATGGCTGCGGGTATTTTGCTGCCGTATGCATCTGCTATAATTTCTTTATGCAGACCATAGGAGTGGGAGGCAAGTTCCACTAAATTGGATGCACTGATTTCCTGGATCTGTTCCCAGCTGAGAAAGCGACTCCGGGCAAGGGTGGTGGCCCCGTACTCTACCCTTTCATTTGGGCTTGCCGAGAGCCATTCGCCCACAAGAGCCAGGACAGCAGGATACTTATAGGCCTTGAGTAGTGGCAGTACATGGGTGTAAAAACTTACATAGCCATCATCCCAGGAGAGCAACACCGCCTTGGCAGGCAGTTTCTTGGTGCCTCTTTGGGCCGCAAGAAGATCGTCAACGCTGATCGGATGATAGTCGTTTGCCTTTAACCATTCAAAATGATTAATTAAGGTGTCTATCGTCACCGTATCCGATGTTAGCTGGTCGCGGCTATCGACCACATCATGATAGGAGATAGAGTAGAATGTCTGCTCCTCAGCGTGTGCCCAGCTGGAGGAAGCCCATAACAGGGCAAAACAGAAGAAAAAAAGTTTTTTGAGATAATTAGAATTTCGCATGGATCATCGCATTTATACTGTAATTGGGTTCGTCTTCACCGTCGTATCTGTTCTGTCCGTATTCTGCACCAACGACAGCCTGCCAAAGTGGGTAAAAGGTATAACGGTACTCGTAGCGAAGATGGCCAATGGCACCCGTTGAGAACTCTTTTTGCTGATACATTCCCAGCGAAGCTTCAAAAACCTGGACACCACTTTTATCATAGTGACGATGGAGGAGATGTTCTGCCCGAAAGGTAAGATTACCTGTGAAATCCTGTTTTGGATTAAAGTAGGGGGCATCATCACCTTCACTGTTGGTACTGGCGTCGAGATCAAGGATAAGATCAAGGTCGAATCTGGGTTTGTCAACTATGCGTTGGGTAAGTGCTATTCCTGTCTCCCATCTATTGTTGCTGTCGCTGAAAAAGCCGGCTGACAGGAAGTAATCCAAGCGCCTGCTCTCGTTCCAGCGATAGGAACCAAAACCTCTTACCTTGTCATAGGTGATATTATTATGCAGGGCGCGAAGCGGGGTGTCGTCTGCAAAGAGTTCACCTTCTATATTCCAGGCCCAATGATCGTCCGGGGTCAGGCCGAGGCGAAGGTGACCACCCGCCCTGTTGACGGTGGAGAAATTATATTTAACCAAGGCCAGCATGTTCTTATATTGATCTTGATATCTTACCCCTGTTCCCAGCCGGGTAAAACTTTCCTCTCCTCCAATGATTTCACCCCAGGAATATTTGCCTATCGCCGTGATGTTCCAGTGGGTGTCAAGGGGGACGCTTATGAACTCCGCCGATGCATCCAGGTAATCACCTGAAATAACTGGTCCTTTGCTGTGTCCCCAGGTTGCCTCTGCCCAGACCATATTGCGGGTCGCCCAGTAGAGTTCTCTGTTCAGATCTTTACTGACATTGTCCTCCGGCATGGTTTCTTGCAGGGTTGTGGCAATCTCTTCTGCCCTGTCAAATTCGTGGGTGTCGATATAACATTCGGCCTTTCCTGCCAGGGCATATTTGTCCTGAGGGTTCAGGACCAGGGCCTGGTCGTATATCTTTTCTGCCCTTCTTGGCCAGCCTCGGAAGCGGGCAACTTCTGCCCGGACCACCTGTAGGCCGCTATTTGCCGGGGCGAAATGGGTCATTGGGCTTATGTTGTCCCAAGCCCAGGCCAACTGGTCGCCATAGATACGTGCCTGGATGGCAAGCACCCGGTTGTCAAGATGCTGTTCGTTAGGTCCCGGCTCGTTTGTGTCTAAAAAGTTTATCCAAGGGGGTTCCTGGCTATTTTCCCGGTCTATGACGGCATAGGCCTTACAAAACTCTTCGTTTTCGATATAGGCATAGAAGAGAGAGATTTTTGCATCGTAGTTATCCGGTTCCTGGGCAAGGGTTTCCAGGAAGAGCGGGATGGCCCTTTCAGGATGATGCAGCTCCAGTTGAGCCACGCCTGCTGCCTGATTGGCATATGGGGGTACATCTCCCGTGCTGAGAAGATACTGATGGAGGTATATGCTTGGACAGTAGTAGTGAAGGATATTATAGCTCATCATCATGTCAGCGAGGAGTGCTCTTCTGGTGATCTCATTACCCTCTGAGACGAGACTTAAACCATCCATTTGTAGTATAAGGGCTCTGCTTGCCCAGCGAATAGCCTCTTCTCTGCTGGTTGCAACATCTTCGCACCACTTAAGGAGGACAGCAGCCCGGAGCATGAGCAGGCGTGCCTTTTCATTGCCGTTCGTGGCATATTTTTCAGGGGACCCGATTGCATAGGGTGCTTTCAGGCTTTCCAGGATCAACCTTTTTCTTTGTTTTGCCTCAGTATTATCTGGATCGAGGGTAAGCACCTGCTCAATATCGGACAGGGCAGCTAGCCAGTTCTTTTGACTCAGCTGGAGACGAGCGTCAATACTGTACCAGTCCTTGTTTTTAGGATATATTTTTGGATAGAGGGCTAGGATAGACTGGGCATACTCGGGTCGTTGATTGTCGAGGAGTATTTTGGCCTGACTGAGCAGGCCCTTGGGGTTATGGGGGGCTATTCGCAGCTGTTTTTCAACGATACTGAGGGCGAGATCATTTTGTCCCAGTCTCCGGCACGATTTGATCACAGCATGCCAAACAAAGTCGGGATAGCCTGCGCTATCTTTTTTCAGGTAGAGATCTATGGCCCTTTGGTCCTGTTGATCCCAGCTGAGAACGACGATGAGATCATTGTATAGGGGGCGGTCATCGGGGTGTAGCCGGAGTAAGCGGGTAAGAACCGGGATGTTCTCTTTGGTCTGCCCTGCTCGGGCCTCGACTACTGCCCTTTGCCATTCTGTCCTATCCGCCGGGGAGAGCTGCGCCTGGCAGGGAGACAGGAACGCAAAAAAGATGGAGAATATGACAAAATATATCTGGGCTAGATATCTTCCTTTGGCTTTTCTTGCTTTGGTATTTTTCATAGCTCTTCGTATAAGAAAATTTCTTTGTTTTTTCGGATTTCCTGGGCTCGACTGGGATCAATGTGAAAAAATGTTGCCTCTTCTTCTATTATTATGCTGTTGGTATGCTGCCTCCTCTCTGATTTCCCGTATCTTCTTAAATTATACTGGGCCCAGATAAGGTAAATGAAGAAAAATACCCCTATAATTATGATATAGTTCAGGGCGTTGGCAAAAAATATTTCATTTGTTTCGTTTTGAAAGAACAGATCTAAGGTTGTTTGTCCTGTGAGGAATTTTAAAACGACTGTGTAGACGGGAAACCAGAGGATCATCCATACCAGCCAGCAGAGACCGGTGAACAGGAGGGCAAACCACCGGTAAATTCTTGGCTGTCGTTGGTATGTGTCAACAACAAGCTCCTTTGGGGTTAAAATATTATTCATTGTGTTCTCCCCTGTCAGGGCTGTCCCAGACAGCAAGTTTTCCCTTTTTGCGAATAATGGCCTTGGGAAGTGCCACCACAATTGTAACGGCATTGATAAGCCAATAAATTGCTGGATACCATATGATCCAAAAGTAATAATGAAAAACGTCTTTTTCAAAACGCCGATCTATAAGAAAGCCTGCCAGGAACTGGATTAAGCAGATAAGAGCGATAAGGGCCCCCGTCCAGGTGGGAACAATTGATTTTATCTGTAGGTAATTTGGTAAATCAACGATCTGTCCCAGGATGAAGAGGATGGTGATTGTCCAAACACAGTATGCCCATATGGCGCCTGCCATATACTCGATGGCAATGGGAACCATCCTTATATATCGTATATCCCTGAGCATTTTTCCCAGATATCTCAAGAAAACCTCTGCGCCTCCCTGGGCCCAGCGTAACCTCTGCTTATAGAGCCCTGCCAGTGTCTCCGGCATAAGCACCCAGCAAAGTGCATTGGGCTCGAAGTGGATATTCCAAAATCGCAGCTGTAATTTCCAACTGATATCAACGTCTTCCGTTGCCATATCTGTGTTCCAGTAGCCGACGTCGTGGAGGGCTGCCTTACGAAAAGCTGCAACTACCCCGGAGACGGTAAATATTTTCCCATAGATACGTTGGGCCCTTTTTATGACGCCGATGATGGAGGAAAATTCGCCTATTTGAATTTTTCCTATTAATGTGGTTCGATTGCGGACGCGTGGATTGCCTGTTACTGCCCCAACTCTTGGATTCTCTAAAAATTGTTTTATAAGCCAGTGCAGGCAGTTGGGGTCAAGAACTGCATCTCCATCAATACAGACAAGAAATTCAGCGGAGGCGGCGAGAGAGCCCCAGCGCATGGCAGTGGCCTTACCCTGATTTTCTTTGAGGTAAATGGCCCTGACCTGTGGATAGGTATTGACAAGATGTTTGATCTGCTCTGCCGTGTTGTCTGTACTGCCATCGTCTACAAGAATAATTTCATAGGAGGGATAGTTGAGCTTTGTTAAAAATCCTGTCGTTTCAACGATGTGCTTGCCCTCATTATAGCAGGGGACAATGATTGAAACAAATGGATATTCTGTTAACTCGGGGGTGCGGGTATGGTCCAAGTCCTCTTTTTTTTCCCAATGAAAATAGTAGTATATTGCACCTAGGACCCATATTGGAGACATTATGCATGGGTAGAAGAGAACAAAATCAAAAAGGAATCTGACGACATCTTGTAGTATTTTGTCCATGATTTTTTACTGGTTATTTTGCCTTCTGAGTATTTGATTGTGCCTCAACCGGATTCGGTTTGTTTATGACGAAATAATTGAGCGATAAGCATCACAAATGGCGTCATATTTTACTCACATTTTAAGCTTGTTATCTATTGTAGGCTTTTGAATTTGCCAATTCAAGGGACGAATTAAAAAAATTTCTTGTTAGGTCAAAGGCTTTGTAAGGTTACTTTTCTGTAGGTAGTGCGGTAGATTTGCGTCAGGTTTTGGCGGCCATGATGTCACCCTGTCTGATTATAATATTTGGTAAAATCAAGGAGATGTGGCTGATCTGGTTAGGACAAGGAGAGGGGCCCTATCGTGCTCTTTTTAGGAGAAAACTTAAATTTTTCATCAATGGACAAGTAAAATTATCCAGAACATGACAGCTTTGGCAGGGCCGAAGCCTGGGGCTGGCCTCTCCTGATGAGAGAATGTTGCTGAAAAAGAGGTGCGCCAGGGAACGCTCTGCTACTGTGGTAGCAGAGCGCTATGGAGCTGTTGCCAGGCGTATGGCTTTTCTGGAAGTAGAAGGTTTAATAATGAATGGAAGTTCTGGCAGGGGCTTAATCGTTTTCTCTGGCAGTTAAGTAGAAGTGAGCCTTATTGTCTGATTTTTCTGTGAGCTTATCTGCGCGTATTACTCTCACCCGCTCTTTTGCCAGCCCTAGTTGTTTGGTAAAAACATTTGCTATCATCTCAGATCGTTGTTGAGCAAGACTTAGAAGCATCTCGTGGCTGACATCGACGGGCTCTGCCTGAAGAGGAATGAAGATATTTTCCTCAATGAAGCCCTCCTCGTCTGTTGCTAGTTCCGGGCCTCTGCGTTCAGCCTGCCAATTAGCCAAGCGTTTTTTGTTGATGGCCTCCACTCGTTTGCGCTCTGTCGTGGTGAGTTGCTCCTGTAGCGCTTGGCGATCTGCCTTCAGTGATGCCTCGCCTCTGATCTGAATATTGATAAGGGGGTAGGCTAAGAGAAATTTTTGCAGGCGGATCAGGGTGTGCATGCCCTTTTCTGAGAGACTTATTTGGCCGAAACGAAATAGCATGGAACTCTTGTCTATAAGGTCTTTAAAACTCTTGTCTGCCACTAAAAACGGTGAAATTTCACTTTTTATCAGGAGTTTATTGATATATTTTTCTGTCTCTTCCAGTAGAGTTTTTTCGCTTGTTCCCTTTTGAGTCTGGCTTAAAATTGAAATTTTTGGATGACTGTTTTGCCCCTGCAGCAGGGCCATAAGGAGAGTAAGTCGCTTGTCTTTGCAGGATGGCGATATAAATTCTATATCTGTAATTGTGCTTGATTTCTGTCTGTTTTCTTGTCCGTAGATCTTTGCGTTGAATCCCCTGGCCAGAGTTTTTTCTCGGAGGAGACGGGATTGCTTGGCGAAAAGTTCTGGCGGGATATCTGTCAGGCGCAGGGTGTATTCGTTACTGGGCCCAGGTGCGAATACCTGCATATTTCCATGAATAGTTAGAGCTGTCTGCTTTATTTTTCCGCTTGCCTTAAAGGTAATGGGCCCTTTGTTTTTCGAATCAATGGGCTCAATAGTGCCGGAAAAGTTTGTTATCTTTTCTCTCCATGTGGGTGACATGCGCTTATCATTGATTGTCAGAGTTCCAGCTGTAAAGGATATTTTTTTGATATTGATAAACTGCCCTCTCTCTTCTTCCTGTTTCCCGAGGAGGTTGGCAAAAGCCTTTTCAGCCTTCTGGTAAGGTGGTGGGGAGTTAGATTCTCTGTCCCAGCTGATAAGAGGTTTTTCGATATCTATGCTGTCCATCTTTAATGCCCCGCTTGCCCTGTCGTATTGAATCTTTTTAAAGGAGGCTTTTTGCCAGGAGAAACGTTTATCCAGGCCCGTTTTGATGGAGCCATTTTGGGCGATAATGTCTCCTTTGAAGGAGGTATTGGGCAGTATGAAGCGTCCCTTACCAGAGAGGCGTGCCGTACTTTTATGAAAAAGAGCTTGTGAGCTGAAATAGGGTAGGACCGTTTCTGCCTTAATGGTAGAAAATTCTGTTTCTAGCCAGAGGGAGTAGGGGGTAAGTTTTGTCCGCCCTCTGCCCTGTAGGGATCCCCCATCTATGGTTTTTGCCGAGATCTTAATGTTATCTGTATTTATCTGCTTTTCGTTTAACCTGTCCGTTTTTAAGCTGAATGAGGCCAGCTTGATTGTGGGCTTGTTTGTTTCTGTGAGCGTTCCCTTACCCTTTATCTGTAGGGAGGCAAGTTTTATATGATCCTGGCCGGTGGAGAAATTTCTGAAGAGGACAGGGAGCTTTTTGTTATTAATGTTGAGCGTCGCCCTCTCTATGGAGATATCTCCCAGTGTTCTGTTCATGGGAGACAGGTTTACCCCAGACATGGTGACTATGGGGGCTGTGAGCCAGTCTTTGCCCCTATCCTGTAGCACTACACTGTTGAATTTGATCTTGCCTTCGCCCAAACGCAGAGAGAAAAGAGAGTTCTTGTCCCCGGTGATATCCAGCTGTCCGCTGAGTATGCCTCTGCCGTGATCGCCTTTTCCTGAGGTAATTCCTGCATATTGAAAAAAATCATTAAGGGAAAAATTTTTCAGTTCGATTCTACCCTCGGCACTCTTCTTCTTGATCTTGCCCTGCCAAGAGAGCTGAGCTTGGGATGTCTGGGCCTCTATATTTAATTGGGCGGGGGAGGAGTCGTCGCTATTGCTCCAGTTTTGCAGGAAGAGGTTGATTGTTTTTACCTTGGCTTCCTGGCCAAGACTTAAGCTGCCATTTTTTATAGTAATTTTTTCTACTACGACAGTCTCTCTCTCCTGCTGTCCTGCTTTTTCATCTGGCAGGAGTATGCCTATATCTTTAATGGCGAAACCCTTTGGTAGCTGTAGGCTTGGTTGCTCCAGTTGAAAATCTTTGATCAGGGTGTTTCTTGAAAGAGGTTGGAATTCAGCCCTTATTTGAGACCTTGGAATATTGATGCTGGCCTTTTTTGAATTATGGCGCAGAGTAATATTGGTTGCCGTAATGTTCATGCCCAGAGTAAGGGTTTCCACCGAATTTTCTGTGGAGTTGAAAAATAGGTCAATGGAACCTGTGCCAAGACCGCTTTTTATTTCAAAGGGAATATGAAGGGGCAGGTAGCTGAAGTAGAGGGGCAGATCAAGATCTTTTACCTCGCAGCTAATTCGGGAATCTTTCCCATAACTGTTTTTGCTGAAATGAATGGGACTGCCATTAATAATGGCAGAAAAATACGGTTTCGTGGTGATCTCTGTTCCGGAGTCGAAGTTGTTTATTGTTGGCAGGGATATTTTTATATCCTTGCCATGGTGTGTTTGTTTTCCAGGAATGTCTTGGAAAACAAAGCTTCCATTTTCCATGACAATATTATTAAAAGAAAATAAGAAGAGAGACTCTTTTATAGCTGCAATATTGGTTATTAATTTTCCGTTTTTATCCTTGAAGAGAGAGCCGAAATTATAAAGATTAGCCCCCTCTTTTTTTAGCGCGAGGTGGACTCCATTGAGTGTGCTCCTTCGGCTGGTGAATTTCTTATGGAGTAATCCCAAGGGCTCAATTGCGGTGGAGAGGCTGTCTATGCTAAGGAGGGGGGCTTGGTGGTTGTTGGCACCAGGTTTTTTTATCTCTGCCTTTATTATTGAGATTTCAAAGGAAAATGGATTTGCCTTTACCTCTTCAATTTCAAGTTTGAATTCGCTGTGGGCTGCGACATATTCTGGCAGGACATTTTTAATATAGTAGGGGACAGCAAAAAAGCCCAAGAGAGAGTAACTGGCCAAGAGAAGGGCCAATGTGAAGAACAGTATGGGCAGGGCCCTGCCCCTCTTTCTCTTTTTGGCAGGAGGGCTCGAAGGAGGCTTTGGGCTATGGCCTGTCTTTTTTATCTGTTTGCTGGTTTTTTTTGTACGTGTTTCTGGTGCGTCTATGGAAATAGAACCAAAGTCATCAGCCATAATAAATATATTAATGTGTTGGTGATAGAGATATAGCCCATCTGTATGAAATAATAAGCTGAGATGGCGATAAGAGATATTTTCATTTTCAATGATATTAATGCCCTGAGTATAATCGTTTTTCAAGAAGAAATGTTTGTTTGAGGAAAAAAGAGTGATAATTATCTAAAAAAAGGACAATTCTAGAAAAAGTTATGCTATACTGAGTTGTAAGTTGTGGGTGCTTTTTTTGTTGTTAATTAACAGGGAAAGCCCAATTTATAATGATCCTTTGACTCCTATGTTCTCTCTGTTGAGAGACGACAACAATTTGAAAAAATATGTTTGATATTGTGCGTTATTTTCGCTGGCAGGATATATTAGATATTCTGGTTGTCGCTTTTGTGATTTATCAGTTGATATCTATTATTCGTGGAACCAGATCGGTGCAAATGGTTGTAGGGCTTGGTGTTCTCTTTGTTGTCTACGCTATGGCTTCACTTCTCGATCTTTCTGTGCTTACCTGGATCATGCGTACCTCCTTGAGTTCTCTTTTTCTTATCATTATTATTGTCTTTCAGCAGGATATTCGTAGAGCCTTGACCCAGGTTGGGCAATCCCCCTTTCAAAAACATGCCGATGTGGTTGAAAAAGATCTCGATGAGGTAATACGTTCGGTTTTTTATCTCGCCAAGCGTCGGATTGGTGCTCTCATTGTTATTGAACGGGAAAACGGTTTGGGGGAGTACGTGGAATCGGGCTTTATCCTCAATGCTAAACTGTCAAAAGAGTTGCTTATATCGATATTTATGCCCGTTTCTCCTCTGCATGATGGGGGGGTGCTCATTAGCAAGGGACGAATTGAACATGCAGGTTGTATCTTGCCGCTTACGCAAAATCCCTATATAAATAAAAGGTATGGCACAAGACATCGGGCCGCAATTGGCATATCAGAGGAGACCGATGCTGTTATACTTGTGGTCTCTGAGGAGACCCAAGAGGTGTCCATTGTTCAGTATGGCTCCCTGACTACTATCAATGATGAGATGAGTTTGAAAACGAATTTGCGGGCAATTTTTTTGGACAAGAAGAAACAAAACTCCTTTTGGCAGGATTGGGTGGGACGAAAATGAAAAATACATGGCAACAGGTTAAAAAGGTTGGCATCGTCCACCGTTTGTTGAGCTTTTGGTCGAGAGATTGGTTTCTTAAGGTTGTCTCCATCTGGTTGGCGATTGTTCTGTGGGTGCTGGTCGGTGGAGAGGATACCATTGAAAAGACGGTGAATGTGCCCGTGGAGATCATAAATCTCCCCCGTGGTCTTGTTGTTTCCAACCAGTACAAGAAAAAGATAGAGGTGTCCCTTACCGGACCACGATCGGTAATTCTTGATATGGATGATCGAAATATTGTTCGTCAGGTTGATCTCTCTAAGGCAACGCCCGGGACAATGGTGGTTAATAATGATGTTGATCATATTGATGTGCCGCGTTCTCTGACCGTTCAGCGGGTTCAGCCACCCTCCATTATTCTTTCCATCGATAAACTTGTGCAAAAACAGTATGCCGTTGTGGCCAATACGGTGGGAGATGTGGCTCCGGGGTTTGAGGTGAAAAGTATTCGGATGAATCCAGAGTATGTCATGATAACTGGACCTGGGAGTGTCTTGAGTCAATTAAGTGCTCTGCAGACCTCTTATATTTCACTTGATGGTTTTCGCCGTTCTGAGCAATTACAGGTGCCTCTGGATTTGAGTCCTGCAATTGTCTCTCTTATTGGAGAAACTTCGGTTACGGCAGATATTGTAGTGGGTCTTGTGGTGGCTGTTAAGACCGTGGAGTTACCGCTTGTCGTTCAAGAAAAGGGTCTTAGTCTCTTGCCTAAAACGGTTTCGGTGACCGCTTCTTTTCCCCAGATTTTGCTGGATAAGGGCAAGAAGGCAAAAGATTTGCTGGTTGCCCATGCAGAACGATATGGACAGACAGATCAGTTTAATGTCATTGTAACATCTCAAAATAATGAGGAATTCCCTGTTAAAGTTATTTCTGTGCTTCCCCGGCGAGTAAGTGAGGGAAAGGCCAAGCTTTTAAGGGCGACCACAAAAAAGAAGAGTGAGTAGGGAAGGGACATTTTTTTACTCCAATCTATTTGCTCCTCAAAAAATATCGATGTTATAAGGCTAGAGAGAAAAAGGTTAAGTATGCGAAAGTTATTTGGAACAGATGGAATCCGTGGGGTGGCTAATGTCCATCCCATGACCATGGAAATTGCCATGCAGGTTGGGAGGGCTATTGCCTTTCTGGTAAAGAAAGAAAATTATCGTCATCGTATTGTTATCGGTAAAGACACCAGGCTTTCTGGTTATATGATCGAAAATGCCATTGTGGCGGGTATCTGCTCCATGGGTGTTGATGTGCTTTTAGTGGGCCCTCTTCCCACCCCGGGTATTGCCTTTATTACCACCTCCATGCGCGCCGATGCGGGAGTGGTCATCTCGGCCTCCCATAATCCCTTCCAGGATAATGGTATCAAGATTTTTTTTAGTGATGGCTTTAAATTACCGGATGCCATGGAACTGAAGATAGAGGATTTGGTTCTCTCCCAGAGAATGTTGGCTCTGCAGCCACTTGCAGAAGAGGTTGGGCGGGCAAGTAGAATTGATGATGCCAAGGGACGCTATATTGTCTTTTTGAAAAATACCTTTCCTAAAAAGTATACCCTGGATGGTTTTCATATTGTTATTGATTGTGCCCACGGGGCGACCTACGGTGTTGCCCCCCATGTCTTTGAAGAGCTTGGGGCAAAGGTTACTGCCCTGGGGATTGAGCCCAACGGGCAAAATATCAATGCGGGTTGCGGTGCACTTCATCCTGAACTCATGGCAGGAAAGGTTAAAGAGCTGGGGGCGGATATTGGTCTTGCCTTTGACGGTGATGGTGATCGTCTCATCGTCTGTGATGAGCATGGTGTCGTTGTTGATGGCGATCATGTTATGGCCATCTGTGCCAAGGAGCTTCTTGCCCAGCGAAAGTCCAAGAAGAAGACTCTGGTGGCAACGGTGATGTCTAACATGGGGCTTGAGGTTGCCATGAAGAAAATGGGTGGCCATCTGGTTCGTGCGGATGTCGGCGATAGGTATGTTGTCGAGTGTATGCGTAAAAATGGCTATTCTTTTGGCGGAGAGCAGTCAGGGCATCTGGTTTTTCTAGAGCATATGACCACCGGTGACGGCATCCTTGCCGCCCTGCAGATTCTTGCTATTATGAAAAAACGTAAGAAAACTCTGTCAGAGCTTGCCCAGGTTATGCAGAGTTTTCCTCAGGTACTCAAAAATGTGCGTACCGCGAAAAAAATATCCGTTGATTCCATTGTAGGCTTTGCCGATGCGGTGAAAAAGTATGAGATGCAGCTAGGTGATACGGGTAGAATTCTTGTCCGTCCTTCGGGCACAGAGCCCGTTATTCGGGTGATGGTCGAGGGGCTGGATAGCGCTGAAATAAATGACATTGCCGATGAACTCTGTGAACTTATTCGGCGAGTCAGTAACTCCTAAATTGGTGTGAGGGGTGCCTGCGCATGAACGGCACCTCTTTCCTCCATTCCCTTTCCAATAATATTAGCCCTCTCCTTGCAAAAAAGAGCTAGCAATGATGGAATCTCCCTCTTTCTATTCTTGACATTGTAAGAGAGCTACTTATTGTTCGCTGAAGTCTAAAAGAGATAAAGTCATTGTTATTTCCCTTCCTTGAAGAGGCGGGCTTGTGACTTTAAATACACCGTTCTTATGGTTTTGATAGAGGGAAAATAGTGAACGAAAAAGTAAAGAAAGAAGAGCTTAAAGAAGAGCAAGAGGGTGTTGCTGAGGAACTGATCTCTGGTGTAGCAGATTCTGCTGGCGAAGAGGTGCCTGTAGAGAAAACTCTTGAGGAGCAACTTGCAGAAGCCAAGGCTGAAGTAGCACAGCTTCATGATTCTATGTTGCGCATGGCCGCTGAAAGTGAAAATTTCAAAAAGCGTATTAGGCGCGAGAGTCTGGCAACCCTGAAATATGCCGGTGAGAATATCTTTAAAGTGCTGCTTCCTGCCGTTGATAATTTGGAGCGTGCTGTTGCCCATGCGGGTGCAGATGGTACAACTGCTGAGCAAGGTTTTCCTGCTCTGCGGGAGGGTGTTGAACTTACCCTTAAGAGCCTTGTTGGTATTCTTGAAAAGTTTGAGGTAAAGGCCGTAGATAGTTTGGGTGTGCCCTTTGACCCTGCTCAGCAGGAAGCTCTGACCATGGAACCAAGTGAAACTGTGCCTGCCAATCATGTGACCACTGTTTTTGAAAAGGGTTATTATTATAAGGATCGACTCTTGCGTCCGGCAAAGGTTGTTGTTTCTTCGGGGGTATCGGTTGGTTAGATGCTGTTATCTGTCTTGAAAAGGCAAATCTTTAAGAAAAATGAGAGATGATGGGGCTCTTTTCTTGACAAATAAATGAAGATGACAACATTGTAGTCTGTTAAATAAAGCGGGATTTACTAGCACGAATAGAAAGGGCTAGTGATCTGATACGATTGATATATAGGAGAAAAAAACGATGGGAAAGATTATCGGAATCGATCTGGGAACCACTAACTCTTGTGTTTCCGTAATGGAAGGTGGCGAGCCGAAGGTTATTGCCAACGTAGAGGGAAATAGAACAACTCCTTCCGTTGTCGCATTTGCGGATAATGATGAGCGTCTGGTAGGTATGATCGCTAAGCGTCAGGCTGTAACAAATCCTGAGCGTACCGTCTATGCAGCAAAAAGACTTATCGGTCGTAAGTTCACCGACGCTGAAGTTCAGCGCTCCCAAGAGGTAAGCCCTTTTGATATAGTAGAAGGCATCAGTGGTAGTGTTGCCATACAAGTTGAGGGTCATAAATATCGCCCAGCCGAGATCTCGGCCATGGTACTTGGTAAGATGAAGCAGACCGCCGAGGAGTATCTTGGCGAAGAGGTAACCGAGGCTGTTGTTACCGTACCTGCATATTTCAATGATTCACAGCGTCAGGCAACCAAGGATGCAGGTAAGATTGCAGGGCTTGATGTAAAACGTATTATCAACGAGCCAACTGCGGCTTCTCTTGCCTACGGCCTTGATAAGAAGGTTGAAGAAAAGATTGCGGTATTCGATCTTGGTGGCGGTACCTTTGATGTATCCGTTCTCGAAATCGGTGATGGTGTTTTCGAAGTAAAATCAACCAACGGTGATACTTTCCTTGGTGGTGAAGATTTCGATATGCGTATTGTTCATTGGCTTGCCGACGAGTTCAAACGCGAGCAGGGAATTGATCTTCGTAGCGACAAAATGGCCCTTCAGCGTCTTAAGGAAGAGGCTGAGAAGGCAAAAATGGAGCTTTCTACCACCGTAGAGACCGACATTAACCTGCCATTTATCACCGCTGATGCAAGCGGTCCTAAGCATTTGAACATTAAGCTGAGCCGTTCAAAATTCGAAACATTGGTAGAAGATCTTGTTGAGCGTACCGTAGGTCCATGTAAGACCGCTCTTAAAGATGCTGGCCTTTCTGCTTCTCAAATCGACGAGGTTATCCTTGTTGGTGGTATGAGCCGTATGCCAATGGTTCAGAAGAAGGTTGTGGAAATTTTTGGTAAAGAGCCACACAAGGGAGTTAATCCCGATGAGGTTGTAGCCATTGGTGCTGCAATTCAGGGTGGAGTTCTTCAGGGTGATGTAAAAGACGTTCTTCTTCTCGATGTAACGCCTCTTTCTCTTGGTATTGAAACCCTTGGTGGTGTAACCACTAAGCTTATCGAGAAAAACACCACCGTTCCAACCAAGAAGAGCCAGGTATTCTCTACTGCAGCTGACAATCAGCCAGCAGTTTCTATCCACGTGCTCCAAGGTGAGCGTGAGATGGCAGAGGGTAATAAGACCATTGGTCGTTTTGAGCTTGCCGATATTCCAACGGCACCTCGCGGTGTACCTCAGATCGAGGTGACCTTTGACCTTGATGCAAACGGTATTCTCAACGTATCTGCAAAGGATATGGGAACCGGCAAAGAGCAGTCTATTAAGATTACCGCCTCTTCCGGACTTACCGATGAAGAGATCGATCGTATGACCAAGGACGCCGAGCTCCACGCCGATGAAGATAAGAAGCGTAAAGAGTTGGTTGAAGCTCGTAACTCTGCAGATGGTTTGATCCACTCCACCGAGAAGACCCTTAAGGATCTTGGCGATAAGGTAGATGCTGAAACCAAAGAGAACGTAGAGAAAGAGATTGCAAACGTAAAGACCGCACTCGAAGGCGATGATGTTGAGGCAATTAAGGCAGCTATTGAGGCCCTTACTGCCGCTTCTCATAAGCTTGCCGAGCTTATGTATCAGCAAGCATCTCAGGAAACCCCTGGTGATGGCGATGCTGGTGCTGCTGGTGCAAAGAAAAAAGATGATGATGACGTTGTTGATGCAGACTACGAAGAAGTGAAGTAATACTTTTTTCATCGGCTTGAAAAGGGGAGTGGGGATATATTCCTTACTCCCCCTTTTTTTTATTTTCGGTTATGATACTATGCATAGAAACTTGACTGCTTACAATTATTAAATTTAGTGAAAGAGATTATGAAAATATTATCTGGAATACAACCCTCTGGCCAGCTTCATATTGGTAATTATTTTGGTATGATGCAAACAATGATAGATCAGATGGAGAGCTCTGATCTCCATGTCTTCATTGTGGATTATCATGCCCTGACAAGTGTCCGTGATCCGAAGGTCCTGGCTAAGGGTACCCTGGAGGCGGCGGCAGATTTTCTTGCCCTTGGTCTTGATCCCGACAAATGTACCTTTTGGGTGCAGTCGGATGTGCCGGCGGTATGTGAACTTATGTGGCTGCTTTCCGTGTTGACGCCCATGGGTCTGGTAGAGCGTTGTCATTCCTATAAGGATAAGGTTGCCAAGGGTATTCAGGCAAGTCATGGTCTCTTCTCGTATCCGGTTTTGATGGCAGCAGATATTCTTCTCTATCAGGCAGACATTGTACCGGTAGGTAAGGATCAGAAACAGCATCTTGAGTTTGCCCGTGATCTTGCTCAAAAATTTAATAATGAGTACGGCGAGACCTTTACCATTCCAGAGCCGGGTATCAGCAAGCATACAGCCACTATTCCGGGGCTTGATGGCCAGAAAATGTCAAAATCCTATGGCAATACTATTCCCATATTTTCTGAGGGCAAGCCTCTGAAGAAACGGGTTATGGCCATTGAGACCGATGCTAAGGGAATTGAAGAGCCTAAGGATCCTGATAGCTGTAATCTCTATCAACTGCTTAAGCTTTTTGCCACTCCGGATCGCCTTGCTGAAATTCGTGGTCTCTATGTTAACGGTGGCGCAGCCTATGGTTATCTTAAGCTTGAACTTCTTGACCTGCTCAACGATAAATTTGGCGCTGCCCGTCAGAAAAAGGCAGAGTATCTTGCCGATCCGGCAGAGCTTCGTCGCATTTTGGCGAAGGGTGCTGAAAAGGCCCGGGCCAAGGCAGCTGTGACCATTGATTTGGTACGGGAGAGGGTTGGCATCAAATATTAAAGCTAGCTCTTAAGCTCTTGTTCTGTAGAGAAGGCCTTGCAGGGGAGTTGATTTGAGGCTTGAGCGGGAGAGTTGACAAAAAAAAGGCCGTCTCCAAGGAGACGGCCTTTTTTATGCGACTATGGGAGCCTATTTAAAATCAACAAGCTCAACATCAAATACCATGGTGGCATTGGCAGGGATTGGACCACGACCTGCAGCACCATAACCAAGCTTGGCCGGGATGATCAGGACGCGTTTCTCGCCTTTTGTCATGGAGAGAAGGGCTTCGTCCCAACCTGAGATAACCTGGCCACGGCCAACTGGGAAATCGATGGGCTGACCACGATCAACGGAGCTGTCAAACTTGGTTCCGTCAAGAAGCTTACCTGTGTAGTGAACGGTAACAACATCGCCCACATTTGGGGTCGCCTCGCCTTCACCTGCTTCAACTACGACATACTGCAGGCCGGAATCGGTGGTGATGGCAGCTGGCCATTGCTCTTTGATCTGGTTTAAAGAGGCTTCCATTGACTGAAGCTCTTTCTCTTTTTGGCGGCTATCTATGGAGCCAAGAAGGTCGTCAAATGCAGCCTGATCAGATTTGAATGCCTCAGCCTTTGCACCTACGCGAATGATGGTGATAGATTCGAGGGCATCTTTGCCTTCAATCTTATCCACAACATCCTGACCTTCTACAACACGACCAAAAACAGTGTGCTTGCCGTCAAGCCATGGGGTAGCAACGTGGGTGATGAAGAACTGGCTACCGTTGGTGCCAGGTCCCGCGTTTGCCATGGAGAGAACGCCTGGAGCATCGTGGGTAAGGGTTGAATCAAATTCATCGGGGAAGTTATAACCCGGGCCGCCGGTACCGGTGCCAAGTGGACAACCACCTTGAATCATGAAATTAGGGATTACTCTGTGAAAGGTAAGACCGTCATAAAAACGAGCGCCTTTTTTACCAGATCCGCCACCGAGTTCTTTGGTGCCCTCTGCAAGACCTACAAAGTTTGCTACGGTAAGGGGGGTTTTTTCAAATTCAAGACTACAAATAATAACGCCCTTGCTGGTGTTAAACTGGGCGTAGAGACCATCTTTAAGATTAGAATTTGCCATTCCTTCTCCTCCAAATAATAGTAAAAATATTAGTGTAATAAGTAACTGCCGCGATACTCTATGCATATTTTCTCCGTTTGCAAGATATGAAAAAAGGAAAGCTCTTTTTTATACTTTTTTCCCCGTGGAGGTTAAAAGAAATACTCTTCCTTTCTTGGCTTCTCAGCAATTTATTTATCCGCTTTGGTGGCTCGGCCAATATGACGGCCGTATTCTACACACTCTTTCAGTTGTTCCTCATGGGGGACGTATTTTATGCGCAAGCCATCGTCGATACGCTTAATCTTCATCTCATCCATCATGGTGTTCAGTTGTTTGACGGCCTCTCCACCCCAGCCGTAGGAACCAAAGGCTGCACCTATTTTTTTTCGGGGTTTAAGTCCTTTCATATACATCAAAAAACTTGCCAAACTGGGCATGATGGCGTTATTGATGGTGGCACTTCCCAGGACGATGGTGCTTGCCGTAAGCAGCCTTTGCATAATGTCACCGCGATGACACTCTTTCAGGCTCATGAGGCGGGCGGGTACATTTTCCTCTTCTATACCCTGGGCGATAGCCTTTGCCATCATCTCCGTTGATTTCCATTTAGTATCATAGACAATGATGGCTTCGGGGTGCTGTTCCTGTTGGCTCCATCTGCGGTATCCCTCAAGAATCTCATCCTGTTGTTGCCGCCAGATAATACCATGGTCGGGGGCAATGAGGCGAAGATCCAGCTCCATCTTTTCCATGGTTTTGAGCAGCTTTTGCACAAGAGGTGAGAGAAGGGTGAGAGTGGTCGCATAAAAATGTTCCGCTGCATTTATGGCCTTGCCCGCCTCAAGTTCATCGTCAAATCGCTCCTCGGTGGCGATATGTTGGCCGAAGGCATCGTTGGAAAAGAGGATTCCGTCTTCCTTAAGATAGGAGAACATGGAGTCCGGCCAGTGGAGCATACGGGTTTCAATAAATTGAACACTGCGACTGCCGAGGGAGAGCTCTGTTCCTGTTTTTACCACCTGATAGGGCCAGTCTGTACGGTGATAATGAGCTATGATGGCCCGTTTGCCCATTTCCGAGCAGAAGAGCTTTTCGGGTTTGATAGCCTCCATGATCTCCGGCAGGGAGCTGGAGTGATCGGGTTCTACATGATTGACAATCAGGTAATCGATATCTGCAGGATCAATGATCTGTTTTATATGGTTAAAGAGTTGGTCGCGATGAGAGTGCTTAACCCCGTCTACCAGGGTGATTTTCTCGTCGATTATCAGGTAGGCATTGTAGCTGGTACCGGTATATCCGCTTGATGCTGGGATATCCCAGTCAATGGCGCCGACCCAGTAAATTCCTTTGGCAAGTTCGTTATTCTTGATATTTTGGCCTGCTATTGGCTAATGTCTCATGGTGCAGTTACCATTTTTATTATCTAACTGCCATCATAATCCCTCCACCTGCCCGCATGACGCTATCCCTAGGGGGTAGTTGCTTTTTCTAACAGCTGATAACTGACACCTCCCCCGCACGCCTTCCTAGCCCGGGGGAGGTGGGAGGAGGGCCTATTTTCCCTCTTCACTCGCGAGGATGCTCCGGCCAAGTTCACGACCATATTCACGACACTGGTCAAGGCTCTCCTCGGTGGGAACATATTTGAGGCGCAGACCATCATTTATCCGCTCTATTTTCATCTCATCCATTATGGTGTTGAGTTGGGCCACTGCCTCGCCGCTCCAACCATAGGAGCCAAAGGCCGCCCCCAACTTTCTCGCCGGTTTCAGTCCCTTCATATAGCTCAAAAGCCCTGCCATACGAGGCAGGATGCCGTTGTTCAGGGTTGGGCTGCCAAGGATGAGGGCCCGGGCATCAAGCACTTTTGTTACCACATCACTGCGGTGATGAACCTGCATATTGATAAGCTCTGCCGGTACACCCTCCTCTTCAAGTCCTATGGAGATGGACTTGGCCATCTCCTCGGTGGAGTGCCACATGCTGTCGTAGATTATCAGAGCCCTGTTAGAATGTTCCTGATTGCTCCATTTCTCGTAGGCGGCAAGGATTTTATCCTGGTGGCTACGCCAGATAAGGCCGTGGTCCGGGGCGATTATTTTTAAATCCAGGTCCATTTCTTTGATGGTGCGCAGCAACTTTCTTATCAGCGGGGAGAAGAGATTGAGGATGTTAGCATAGTATTTAGCGCTCTCCTGCATGATTTCGTCCAACTCAAGTTCATCGTCAAAACGTTCTGTACTGGCAAGATGTTGGCCAAAGGCGTCGCTGGTGAAGAGGATGCCATCTTCCTGTAGGTAGGAAAACATGGAGTCGGGCCAATGCAGCATTCGTGTTTCCAGAAACTGAACGGTGCGGGCCCCGAGGGAAATTTCATCGCCGGATTTTACTATATGGTAGGGCCAGTCTTCCCTATGAAAGTGGGCGATCAGTGCCTTTTCTCCCATGGGTGAGCAGATGAGCTTTTCAGGTTGGACGATCTCCATCATCTTCGGTAGGGAGCCAGAGTGATCGAGTTCTACGTGGTTAACGACAATATAGTCAATCTCCTTTGGATCAATTATTTTTCCTATATTGTAGAGCAGTTGATCCATGTGGGAATGTTTCACGGTGTCAAAGAGGGTCACCTTTTCATCGATGACTAAAAAAGAGTTATAGGTTGATCCCCTATAGGTGGAGTATCCGTGAAAATCCCGTACGTCCCAGTCAACTGCTCCTACCCAATATATGCCCTTGGCAAGTTTATTCTTATTCATAGCGTTAATACCTTATAAGTTCTTTGAATTTTGCTGTTTGTTCTTAATTCTCTATTGCTTATACTAAACAATATGGGGCTTTAAGACTAGCAGGTTTTGCCAGGAGATATTTTCCCCCAGCCTGATTGTATTCTTTTCGACTATTTGCTAAGAAAAATAAGTATTTCCTTAGAAGTTCTTTTGTAGTAATGATTATCATTAACTGTTTAACAATAATAAAATTTAATGCAAGGATTATTGTGAAAGAGAAGAGTGAGAGCTGTGGACTGTGGTTTCAGTTTCCGGTGATAGATCTTGGTCTATGCAGTGAGTGCCTTGGCTGCATCGAAATTGCGCCGAATATTTTTGTCTATAATTATGACCTTGGTATGATGGAGGTGATTGAACAGGAGAGCTATGATCGACAGCTGGTTGATGAGGCCATGAAGAACTGTCCAAAAAAATGTATTAGCTGGGAGTGCTAGTGCTTTGTAGAGCTTTAGATATCGTAAATATTGTTGAGCCATTTTGGTGCGCTGCAAGGCACGAATGAAGGAGCATAGCAGCGCTATGTGACCGAATGAGAAACGAAGTCAGCGCGAGAAAAGGGCAAACAATATACGGTGGATAAAGTTTTACAGAGCACTAGGCAGGGTAAGGGTTATTTTGATCTTGCCAGGAGTTTTTTTCTTCCCAGGATAGAGATGACGCTCAGAGAGAGCATAAGGCCTGCACCGACAAAAAAGAGGGGGCCCATTTCTCCACTGAGGAGTGCTGGCAGTGAGTTAGAAAAGAGAATAAAGGCTGTACAGGCAGGTAGGATACCGAGGATGGTTGCCAGTAGATAGTGGTGGAAGCGAATGCCGGAGAGTCCGAGGGCATAGTTGAGCGGGGTAAAGGGAAAGAGTGGGATCAGTCGTAGGGCAAAGACTATTTTCCAACCATGTTTTTCGATCATGGACTCGAGTTGTTCCCCTTGTCCTTTTCTAAAGAGACCTTTCATTTTGTTCTGTAGCCAATTCCCGGCGATGTATCTTGATACCAGAAAGGAGAGCGCCGCTCCAAGGCTTGCCCCTGTCATGGCATAGATGATACCCCATACATGGCCATAGAGGAGGCCTGCCACCATAACAAAGGGGAAGGCCGGCAGAAAGCATACGGGAACCAGAGCCATAATGCTGATATAGAGCAGGGGGGAAAGGTTCTGCATGTGCAGGATGAGTAGCTCAAGGTGTTCCTTTTGCAGGAAATTGTCTACTCCCTTGACCCTGAGGGTACAGGCGAGAGAGATGATGGTGATCAGTAGCGCGGCCTTAGCCCATGGGGTCTTGCTTGCTGTTGCGTGGTCTTTTTCTAAGCGTTTTTTAAGTAAGAAACGATGCAGATAGGTGAATGGAAAGGCTGTCTTTTGTTCTTTACCTGTGGCACAGCCCTCTTCGTCAAAGAGGATATCCAGCAGGTGGACGGTGGAAAAGTTCTTGCCGAGGCTGACTGAGCAACCTGCACAGTAGGTAATGATCTTTTCCCCGCCTGCCTCTCTTTCTCTCTTCTGCCAACTCTCACGAAACCTGGGGGCAAGGCAGCTTACAGCTCCGCCCTCCCCGCAACAGATGGTCTTCTCCTTGCTATGAACGCTCTCTTTAATTTTCATGTTTTTGGGAAGTATTTCGCGCACAGCATTCTGTATCTCCACTGAAAAACGGGTGCTGCAGGCATCGTGGATGGAAAATGTCTGAGAAAAATTTCCCTTACAGATGGGGGGGGACTCCCTGAGCTCTTCATAGATGGAAATGGTGTCGAAGCCCTGCCCATACTCTTTAAAGATACGGTAACAGCTCGGGCAGGCGGTGATGATTTTCTTGATGCCCTCTTCTCTGAGACGGCTTAAAAGTCGTTCGAGGGAGGAGGTAAAAAGGTCCTGTTTACCAAGATCGTGGGACGGCTTATGGCAACAGGCGAGGATAATACCAATGCTGGGATCTCTCTCTTGCAGGAAGTGGTAGGCTCGTTCGGTAACCCTGTCCCGGGTGGCGGCAAGGGCGCATCCGGGGAAGAATATGGTGGAACACCCCTGCGGCAGATGCTCCAGACGAAGAAGCTTGCTGTCGCCCCAATTTTCGTAGGCAAGAATGCCCCTATGGGCAGGATTACCACCCTCTTTTTTTTGCACATCTTCTCGCATGGCAAGCACTGCCGCCGGCATATCCAGAGAGCAGGGACAGACTGCTTGGCAGAGTCCGCACATATTACAGAGAAAGGGGTCTACTCCATCTTTCCCCTCTTGTAGATAGGCCGTGCAAATTTCACCCGGAGTGCCTTTTTCCTGAAGAAAGAGACACTCTTTGAGGCAGATTTTACATTCTATGCAGTGGTTGGCAATATCTTCTATTTTTTTCATGGAGAGTAGTAATGACAGAATTATCTGCCTCTTAGAGAGGGTTTGCCGTTTTTCTGTCTCGGTAAATTTTGCGTAGGAGCAGAGCCAGGACAGAGAAGGCAAAGAGGATAAAGAGGGCGGTGACAAAGGTCTTTGCCCCCCCCGTAAGCATCTCTCCTGCATAGGAATAGACCAGGGTCGCCGGAAGTTGGCCGATACCCGTTGCCCAGAGGAACTGCCAGAAGCTCATGGAGGTGAGTCCTGCCGCGTAGCTGACAATATCAAAGGAGACAAAGGGCAGGAGGCGGGCGATGAGGATGGCATATTTGCCATGTCTTTCAAAAAAACCGTCCACTCCTTTCAGGGCCTCTTTTGAGGTCAGTTTTTCCACCATCTCTCGTCCTAGAAAACGGGCAATCCAGAAGCAGAGCAGGGCACCTGCCATGGCGCTTACCCAAGAGAGAATGGCTCCGTAGACCCAACCGAAGAGGGTGGCATTGGCAAAGGTAATGAGAAAGGCGGGCAGGGGGGCGATAATGGATTGAAAGATCATCAGGAGAAAGGAGACAATCGGTGCCCAGGGGCCAAAGCTAAGTATATAGCCTTTAATAGAGTCAAGGTCGTATATACTGAAGAGAAAGAAGACCTGCTCAATGCTCTGCCAGAAGGGGATGCACAGCAGGGTAATTATGGCGATAAAAATCAGTGGTTTGAATATCTTCATCTTTTTTTTTCAGGCTAATGTTTTGGGCATGTTGATACATGCCGTAAATAACCTGCTGAACATATTGAGATGGGAGGGGAAAGTCCAATACTTATCTGCTATGTGGGAACGTGGACATATAGGGAATGCCTATGGCATGGCTCTGGGCAAAGGTAGAGACGTCGATTTATCGCGTCTCATCTGCGTTGCCGGCTACACCAGAGACGCGATAAATTACCCCACGGGTTTGTGAAATGGGTGATGTGGTGGGGGCGCAACACAAACCATCCATCAGGGTAATGCGTTAGGCGTTGCTTTTCTAAAATGAGGTTGGCACTCGAAAAACTGTCTCTGGTGCACACCCACCCCAGAGCACCCATCACCAAGGGGAGGAGTTAGGTATTGCTCTATTGAACCACAATATGTCACTTGCAGCACATGAAAAACTAAATAGATTTTTGAGAGCAAACGGGGGCTACAGGATTTAATAGCGCCCGATTCAACAACGGGTTTTGTCATGAAAAATGGAGCTGGCCTTAAGGCACCTCCCCTTCTCGGAGGGGGAGGAGGGAGGGGGAGTGCCAGCCCACCCACATAGCCACAACTGCCCTCTGCCCCTATCCTAAAAAAGGGCTTTGTCCAAATGTAGAGACGTCGACTCATCTGCGTTGCCGGTTACACCGGAGACGCGATAAATCACCCCACGGGTTTGTGAAATGGGTGATCTTCAAGCAGTGGTTAACTGTTTTTTCTGATAGCTGATAGCTGATAGCTGATAGCTGATAGCTGATAGCTGATAGCTGTTATTTGTCAGCCTGGGCACTAAAGAGGGCACCGGCGGTGTAGGCAGAGGTCGTCACCCCTGTATCCCCGACATAGCAAATGTTACAAAATCCCGCTTCAAGCATATACTCTATTTGGTCTCCTACAGAGACCGCGCCGCCTATTCAGTTTGACCAGGCGGCTGCTCCCTTCATCTCCGTGGGCAGTTTTTTCCGCAGAACAATATCAGCAAACTGTAGCTTTCCTTGTGGCTTGAGTACGCGAAACACCTCGGCGAAGAGGAGTGTCTTTTGCAAGGAGAGGTTGAATACGCCATTGGAGATGACCAGATCAAAGGAGTTATCGGCAAAGGGCAAGACCTCATCTTTGCTGGTCAGAGCCCGGCAGTTCTTCAGGCCCAGCCTCTTAAAATTGTTATTTGCCAGCTTTACCATCTCCGCATTGAGATCCACTCCGTAGATCTTTGCCGTCTTGCCCAGGGTCTTGCTGGCAATAATCATATCCAGACCACTACCACAACCAATGTCGAGGAGGCTCTTGTTTTTGGATGTGTCCGGCAGAAAAGGATTTCCCACCCCGCAAAAAGAGTCGATAATCTCCTTTGGCAGTTCCTGATAAAGAGTCTCGTTGTAGTCGTGCAACAGTAGCCCGGCCCCTCCCGTAGGGTAGGAGAAAAATCCTTCAGGTGATTTTAGGGCAACCTTGGTGAATTTTTCCTGGATACTGGCCTGAATATCAGCTCTCTCCTGTGTCGCGAGAGTCTTTTGTTGTTTTTCCTGGTTCGGATAAGGTTCATGACTCCTGCTTCCAGCAGGAACTATTGTCGGGCTTCAACCAGATGAACATGTATTGATTGGCATCATATCTCTCTAAAAGGTTTTGCCCCAGCACACCTCTCTCGCCAAGGGGAGGTTTGGTAGAGACGTCGATTTATCGCGTCTCATTTGCACTGGAGGGTATATCGGAGACGCGATAAATTACCCCACGGGTTTGTAAATGGGGTGATCTTGAAGCAGTGGTTAACTGTTTTTTCTGACAGCTGATAGCTCCGCGCGGCCTTAAAAGGCACGCAAAAAAGCTTCGTCAACCTGATCAAGATCTGTGATGAGCCGATCTGCCTGGCAAAAATCATGGTCCTTGGTGTAGGCGTTGGGGGGATGGCAATGCCCACCATTCCGGCATTCTTTGCCGCCAGCAGGCCGGGGCCGGAATCTTCAAAGGCCATGGCCTTTGCTGGTACTACTCCGAGCCTGGCACAGCTTGTTAGATAAATTTCGGGATGGGGTTTTCGTTCACTGACCATATCTCCACCGATGATCTCTTGAAAATATTTCAGTATCCATGACCTCAAGGATTTTACGCACCTCCTTTTCATGGGAGGAGGAGGCGAGGGCCAGAATCTTTCGTCGTAAAACCGCTCTAAAATTTCTCTGGCTCCCTGGCAGAGGCTGATTTGGGGAATAAGCCCCTATATAAACATCCTGTTTCTCCCTTATCAGATCCGTCTGAGATATTTGCCAGTTGCGGCTGCTGATATAGTCTGTTGCCACCTTTTCGTTGCTGGTGCCAATATAGGTCTCGAAGAGATCAAAGGTAAAGGGGCCTGCTCCATGCTTTTCCAGAATCTCCTTCCAGGCCATAAAATGGAGCTCTTCGCTATTTACCAGGGTGCCATCAAGGTCAAAGACCAGGGCTTCTATCATGTCGAATCCTCTTTAAATCGTGTTTACTGGGGACGAAGTACGGCAAGCACCCGTCCACTTTCCGTGTCTGCCTCTTTAAGTGTATAGTTATTGTAGACCTTTTCCACAGAAAAACCACAGGACCCTATGATCTGGCGCCACTCCTCTTCTCGCAGGGCATTGATTCTGAAAACCCTTCGTTGATCTGAATTGTGCCCACCCCGAATTCGCAGTCGATACCTCTCCTCGATCTCGATAAGGCCCTCTTCTGGCAGGTGGTGACGGATAATCTCCTTGACCAGACGCTCATCCCCCATATCAAAGATCTGAAACTGAAAGGTCTTCCCCTGTTGGAAAAGCGTCGACTCCTCCCTGAGGACGGCAAACTCTGCCAAAAAAACACCCCCTGCAAGCAGATGCCCATGCACAGAGCGGAGACATTTTTTGATGTCTTCTATCTCTGTCAGCAGATTAAGGACATTGTAGGGGGCAATGATGGCCGGAAAGCTGTCCAGCTGGAGCTGACGAATATCCATGCAATGTGTCTTCAGCTGGGGGCTCATCTCTCCTGCTCGCTTCAGCATGGAGGGGGAGAGATCCACCCCCGTTAGTTGCCATCCAGACTTTATCAGCGGCTGACTGAGCCTGCCTGCACCGCAGCCCAGTTCAAGTACTCTGCCCTTCGCGGGCAGATGTTTTTCATAAAAGGCCAGATCCTCTTTGAACTGGCCCATCTCTAGTTGGTAAAAGGCCGTATAGCTCTCTTCGTCCAGTTCAGTAAACTGGTCTTCGGGCTCGTCATCATAGCTGTCATAGATCATTGTATTATCTTGTAAGTGGGTGTTTCTTGATTAAGTGGTCTTTGTCGTGACAATAAAAAAGCTAAAAAACGATGAAAAATGCTTGCACAAAAAAAACGATTCCTGTAACTTAGGGTCAAGTTAATAATGATTATCAAATATAAATATAGGAGAAGTACAATGCAAAAATATGTATGCACTATCTGTGGTTATGTTCATGAAGGTGATTCCGCCCCTGTAAAATGTCCCCAGTGTAACGCACCGGCGGCAAAGTTTAAAGTACAAGACGCAAGTGCAGGACTTGCCTGGGCCGATGAGCATGTAATTGGCCTTGCAGAGGGTGTTGATCAGGAGATAGTTGAAGCTCTTCGTGCTAACTTTACCGGTGAGTGTACCGAGGTTGGTATGTACCTTGCCATGAGTCGTCAGGCAGATCGTGAAGGTTTTCCTGAAGTTGCAGAGGCATATAAGCGTATTGCCTTTGAAGAGGCAGATCACGCAGCAAAATTTGCCGAGCTTCTCGGTGAAGTGGTGAGCAGCAGCACTAAGGCCAACCTCGAAGCTCGTCTTGCCGCAGAGCACGGTGCCTGTGAGGGTAAGAAGATTCTTGCCACCCGCGCCAAGGAACTGAATTACGACGCCATCCACGATACCGTTCACGAGATGTGTAAGGACGAAGCTCGTCATGGTCAGGCCTTTGCCGGTCTGCTCAAGCGCTATTTTAAAGGCTAGTCTGCTTCATCCTTAGCCCGTGTCATTTAAAAGGGTCGATATCCTCTCAACCCTTGACATAAAAAAAGAGCATTTTCAAAGAGATCTTCATCTCCTGAAAATGCTCTTTTTGTTTCATGGGATAAAATTGATCGTATCTCTGGACGATGCAGTTGGCGCCGGTTTTCCCAAAATTAATCGGAAAAAATTTGCTTAAGGTTGGTATTGCTTCTGAGAAGCACCCCACCCAGCCTCCCCTCACCAAGTATTAGTATCTACACATCTTGCCAGAAGCCAGTAAATCAAAGAGTTTCACCGATGTTTCTTGGCGCTTAATCATAAAATGAGAGAGCTACATTAACTTCGGAAAATTCTCCCCTTGGTAAGGGAGGTCCGGGGTTTGTTAAAAATCTCGGCAAATAAGCCAAGCATCATTTAGGCAGGGCCTTTTTGCTTACGCCAACTCTCCCCATGGCCCCGCTGATGATCCCCAGAGCCCCCTTGCCAAGGGCAAGAGCTCTTGCAAGGCTGCACCAGTTTCTCTATTTTCCCTCAACCCCCATTCATACGGGTATTGCAGAGCTTGTGTAGATATCAATGTTTAGTAAGGGGAGGAGTGGTAGAGGCAAGGTCAGCTCAACAGATAATTACGAAGAATCGGGCTGGATCGGAAGAAGAATCGGGCGGGGTCGAAAAGAAAATGAGGCTGGATCTAATCAGCCACCACCTTCTTTCCTCTACCCGTTCGCCTGGCGCTGGTTTCTCCAAAATTGATCGGAAAAGATTTGCTAACGGCTGCTATTGATAAGTCGTCCTGCCTTTTTGCCGCTGATCTGGGACTGGCTATATCCGGTAAGGGCAACCCGGCTCTCACCCATGCAGCGCATATTGTTCTTGAGCAGGGCCTGACTGTTTCTGGCTGCGGCAGTGATCTTTTTATTATGCTCAATAAGACGGGCAAGTATTTCATGAGCTTCATCAAGCTGATATGTTTCCTCTCTGGAAACAGTCTTATCCTTGATCTCCTCGGTGAGTTCAATAATATGATTCTGCAGGCGGAGATGCTTTTCAGAGTTCTTTTCGAGTTCATCCACCGTCATGGTGGCAACCTGTTCTATCAAAAGGAGAGCAAGCTCTTCGGCCTGCCGACCATATTTAATAAGCTGGCTGATAGGGGATTCTTCCATTGGCGCACCTCCTCTTAACGGGAAACAGAGAGCGGAGTGTAGCTCTCTGGCATCTGGGTAGGCTTGGCATAAGCACTTGTCGCAGATTTTGCAGGCTTAGGAGCATTGCCATAGGCGGCCATTCCAGCCCTGCCATGGGCGACCGCAGGTGTGGTGGCAATGGATGGTCGTTGGACACCACTATTTTTCCCGGCAGCAGGGATCTTCACCCCCCGTCCTTCTCGCAGTTCCTGATTATTCTTTTCCACAGCCTCGCCCCAGGTACCCCGCAGATCCACCAATAGGGCTTCCACACTCTCTAATTTTTCTAGATCTGGCTTGATGGTGGCATCGTTCAGCTCCCTGATCATAAAGGCGTAGAGTGCATCGAGATCCTCGGCGATCTTGCCACCCTCTTCATGGTTCAGGGTATTGGAAAATTCGGTGACAATGGCCATGGTCTTATTAATTCCATAGCGCATCTCGGTGATATCATTTTCAGCAAGGCCGCCCTTGGCTCGACGTAGAAAACGAATAGCTCCGTCATAGAGCATCAGGAGAATTTGTTCCGGTGAGGCTGTTTCGATCTGGTTTCGCTGATACTGATCCATCTTCTGTAGGCTCATAACTTCTTCCTTTCTATATTTCACCCCTAAGGAGCTTTTGCTATTTGCTCGTGCTATCGGTGAGATACTGGCTTATATAGCTGCTTTGGCTATTCATCTTGCTCACCAACAGCTCAAGGGCAGTAAACTGGGCCCGATAACGTTTTTCTATGCTTTCAAGCTGGGTTTTCTGGTTGGCAATCTGCTTGTCTATTCGTTTGCCCGTAGCCTTATAGTGGCCTTTCTTTTCAGCATAGACCCCTCGGGTAGCGGAGGTCTGTTCAAGGAGTTTGCTGTTCAGCTTGTCCATGAGCCCATCTTTGCTGGCATCGCCTGCAAAGAGAGTAACAACATCGCCATAGTTCTCATCAAGAGCCTTGTCCAGCTTGGTCTTGTTGACCAGCAAGGTGCCGTCTCTTTGGGTTTTAATACCAATTTCACTGAGAATATTGAACTTGCTGGAATTATCAGCACTCTCACCGAGGATACTCTGCAACTCTCTCTTGGCCTTGTTCAGGGTGGGGTCACCCCGTAAGAGATTACTGAGTTTTTTTGATTTTTGTCCTGCCGCGGCTTCTTTTTCTGCGTCGCTACTGCTGGCGTCGATCTTCTTATCGTTCTCTGCCTTATATTCATAACCAGAAACAATCCAGTCCATGGCCTTATTATAGGCCGAGACAAAACCTTCGATCTTCTCTTTCAGAGAATCGCTGTTGGCCGTGAGTTCAACCACGGTGGTGGCATAGACTGCAGGCGTATCACCGTCTGCTGGGCTGATCACCTTGCTTACCTCGTTCAGGTTCAGGGTCAGTCCGCCAACAACGCCTTTTAGAGTGTTGCTGTTGCTCTGTATTTCAATACCATCCACATAGGCAATGGACTGTTGGGCAACGCTGGTGCGTGTATTGGCAAAATCCACGGTCTCCCCCTCAGCGCCCTTCACCTTCAGGTCGGTGCTAATGGTAAAGTCCGTGGAGGCATCTTTTCCGGCAAAGACCAGATGGTAATTATCCGTCTCCTTGCCATCGTTGATGATGGAGGCGGTCACCCCCGTCTTATCAGCCACGGAGTTGATGGCCTCCAGCATCCCATCAAGGTTGGTTTTATCGCCATCAAAGACGATTTTGGTATCGTTAATGGTAAGATGACCATTGCTGAACATGGCCTCGCTCTGGCTGGAGACACCAGCTGTGACGTTTTTTTGTACCTGGGCCAGCTGGGTAACGGCAACATTGTAGCTGCCCGTTGCCGCCCCGCTAGAGCTTGCCGACAGGGTGTCTTCGTTACTGAGCTTTACATCGGTTGTCCGCACATCGGAGGTGAGATGCATGGCAGAGACGGATTCCCGTAACTCATCCAGCAGATCGTTATACTCTTCATAGGCCTCAAGGTGAGTGGCGTCGTTGGTTTTTTGTTTTTCCAGACGGTCAAGGGGTTTACTCTCAGCCTTCATCAGACCAGCGATTAAATCCTCGGTGGGCAGTCCCGTTGCCAAACCGCCAAAACTAATATCTCCCATAACCTTACTCCCTCAAGTGACTGATTCGTGATGAATTATTTTTTTGTGTCGATGATATTTCCCTGTAGGCCGGCAAGTTGTTTTCTTAAATTCAAGATCTCCTCGCTGGGAACCTGCCGCAGTACTTCATCGGTCTTGGCATCAAGAATCTTTATAACCATAGAGTTAGAATCGACATTTTTTTCAAAACGAACGCTATAGAGACCATCTTCGGTGATGGACTTGATCTGATCGAGGAGTTCTTCGGGTTGCAGATCCTTCTGCTCATCGGCATCTGCCTGGGCCAGATCACTCTTTTCCTGGGCACGACGTTTAAGATCAATCTCATCTGCGGGGCGCAGACTGTTTTGGTTGGAATTTCCTTGGATGGTGCTGCTGTCAACAATCATTTCATTCTCCCTTGAGTAAACAAAAACAGGGGTATAGAAAAACTATACCCCTGAACTGTACCATCAATGACGTCCCCCTCTAGTGAGGCCAAGAGGCCTCCAAAGGAGGGGGCTTGAAAAATTGTGCTTTTCAATAAAGGTCGAGGCAGACGAAAAATTTTACCAGAGGTGTATATGTAATACCGGAGTCTACGCTTACCTCCGATATTAAATTTTTCGCCTAACAAAGAGATTTGCAGAAAAGGCTATTTTTCAAGTTCCCTATTACTTGATGAGAGAGAGAGCCATCTGCGGTGCCTGCTTAGCCTGAGCAAGAATAGAAACACCTGCCTGCTGCAGGATGTTCTGCTTGGTCATCTCTGAAGTCTCTTTAGCGATATCGGTATCAAGGATACGAGAACGAGCCGCAGAGAGGTTTTCAGAAACGTTGTTAAGATTACTGATGGTGGAGGTGAAACGGTTCTGAACCGCACCGAGCTTACCACGCATCTGATCAATATCCATCAGGGCCTCATCAACAGAGGTGATGGCAGTGTTGGCAGAATCACGGGTGAGGATGTCCAGCTTGTCGATGGTGGTGCTACCGTTACCGATATTGTTAAGACCTGCCTCTTTAAGACCAGAACCGGTGAGGGTTACGTCAACGGGGCTGTCGATCTCTACCTGGCCGACAAACTTCTTGGCTGCGTTATCTACCCCGACAAGACCATCGGTGATAACCCCATCATCTTTGGTATCGCCATCCTTGTCAACCATCTCGGTGATCTTGAAGGAGCTACCGTCGTTGCGGCTCACCTGCAACTGTCCGTCCTCGTCCACCTTGGCAGAGAACTTCGCGGTGGTAGCGGCATCGGAGTTGATAGCTGTTGCCACATCTTCTGCAGTGACGTGACCATCGCGCTTGGCAGAACTCATATCGACCTTGAACTCAGTACCATCGTCTCCGGTCAGGGTCAGATTATAGTCACCCACAACACCCGGATCAACCCGACCCGCCTCAAGACCCGCCTTGCTGGGATCATCACCGGCGATGATTATAGAGGTATCGCTCTCCAGGCTGACAGTACCACGGAGATCACGGCCATCTGCCACAGTGTCAGCAAGGCCAATCTTGTTAGCAGCAGCTTCCTTGCTGTCAATGTCTTCGTTGAGGGTGAAGTTGGAACCACCGGCCTTGGTAATGATAATGTTGCCGGTTTCCTTGTCATCCTTATCAAGTTCAGCTATTGCACTGAAACCATCGGCATTTTTGTTGATGGCAGCGATAACATTTTGGGAGGTAACACTATGGGTGTCATCGTCGGTGCTTACTGCATCGTCGCCTGCATCCAAAGTGGTCGCTACGGCAATTTCAGCCCCGCCAATCTGCAGGGTATAGCTGCCATCGGCCCCGAGTTTTACCTCGTCAAATTTAACAGTCTGGCTGTTGGTGGCGGTGGCCGTAATATCGGCATCGGTCTTCTGGATCTGGGCGGCAATAGCTGCTGCATCACCCTCCACTGCCCCAACATCCTCACCGTTGATGGTCAGATCACCGGCATTAAGTGGACCGGTTACTGAGCTCTCACCACCGGTGCTTGCAACATTCCCAACAATAGGAGCTGGTACCTCATATACACCCGCCACAAGGCCATCGCCAACTTTAATATCAGCACCAGCACCCATGGCAATGGTTACATCGCTGTCATTGGCGATGGTAACATTTACAGCCGTTGCCGCATAATCTACACCGGCCCCACCAACACCTTCTACCAAACCAGCAACAGAAGTAAGAGCAGTATCTGCACCACTACCGTCAGCCTTATTATTAGTGAATTCTGTAAGGTTAAATGTTGCCCCATCTTTACTCTCAATTACAAGATTACCCGTTGTTACATCAACAGAAGCCTTAAACTCCTCTGTCTCTTTGAACGTCTCATTGATTGCAGCAGCAACATCGCCAGCGTCAACCTCACTATCTACATCACCACCAATGATAACATTTGCTGCAACACCACCATCTGTCTCAAGAGTTAATTTATAGGACGCATCTACTGCCAAAGTGACATCAGCTGCCCACGCCAAACTCTGCTTATTCTCAAGAGAGGCTGTTACTCCTTCAACTGCTGCTGTATTAATAGCGTCGACAAGAGTTGCTTTTTCGGCATCAAGAGTGATAATCTCTTCACCACCAATGGTCAGATCACCGGACACAAGTGTGTCCGTTGGCACTGCAGTCATGATGGTTGGCGCAGTTGGGTCAACCGCAGGGGCAGGAGGAGCCTCGGTATTGTATGTAGCTCCTGCATAACTGTCCAAAGCTACTGCACCAGCAGTAGTGGTTTCAACCACAATGTCTTGCTCACCGGAGAAAGTAAGGTCCACTCCATTTGCTTTCTGCAAAACAGCAGTAGCAGTTGGTAGTGCCGTGAATCCTCCAGCTAAGACACTAGCTCCGTCAGTTTGAGTTTGTTTTATATTAAACGCCTTCCCATCCTCAGACGTAATGGTAATCTCAGTACCAGCAACATTTTTTACGGCACTATACCCGGCAATATCGTCAAATGCAGCTATAACATCATCTACACTAGCATTGTCGGTACCTGTAGCAACGTCTACACTTATTGGGTTTGCATCTGCAGCATCGCTTATCGTTAACTTCATACCTGAACTTGAGGTCGTAACACCCCAAGCCAAAACTGTGCTGTTGGTCGTTTCTGCAGTAACACCATCAATGTCACTTATTGCTGCTGCAAGGGCGGTGGCATCACCTTTAGCTATTAGGTTCAAGTCAGTAATTGCCGCCGCGGCTTCAGCACCAATTTTAAGATCATCCACAGCAAATGTAGTTGCATCTGTAGTGTCTGTAATAGCCAAAGAGACAGTTGTATTCTCGCGAGCAAGAGGGGCTGCCTCGTCAGTCTTAGGCCCGGTAATAGAGAGATTTACCGTGTTAAAATCAAAGCTTTGGTTATTAACGGCCTTGGCCTCAACCGAGGAGTCGGCAGCAGAGATGGCTGCAGCCAGCTCCTTATTGTTGGTGGCGGCACCCACATCATTGCCGTTTACCTGAATGGTGCCAGCGGCCACGGAACCGGTCATGGTGCTGCCGGTTATGCCGTTACCAGCGGGGGCGTCAAGACTACGACCGTCCTGACTGAGGTCAGCGCCCTTGCTACTCTCAATACTAAAGGAGATGGTTTGGTTTTTACCGGCATTGGAACCTACCTGAAAGGTTGCATCCTGCAGGGTGCCGTCGAGTACCTTCTTACCATTGAATTCGGTGGTATCGGCAATACGATCCAGCTCACTCTTCAGCTGCTGTACCTCATCGTTCAGGGATGCACGATCGGAACCGGTGTTGGTATCGTTGGAAGATTGAACAGCCAATTCACGAATACGTTGCAGGATATTGGTGGATTCTTGCAGAGCACCCTCAGCGGTTTGCGCCATGGAAATACCATCGTTGGCATTTCGGGTTGCCTGATTAAGGCCACGCACCTGCGAGGTCATTCGATCGGAAATTGCCAGTCCAGCAGCATCATCCTTGGCACTGTTAATACGCAGACCAGAGGAGAGTCTCTCCATGGAGGTGCCGAGAGAACCCTGAGATTTGTTTAAATTACGTTGAGCGTTGAGAGATGCAACATTGGTATTAATGGAAAGAGCCATTATGTGTTTCCTCCGTGATAAAAAAAATCGGGCATCCTTGCCCTGCTGTTTGGGTGTCTGCCTGATGCAAACGACCCGGTATGTTTTACTGCCTGCTACCTAAGAGTACCTGCAGAAAAATCATTTTTCTGCAATTACCCCGTAAAATCTTTACTACCCTGCTTGGAAATTCGCGCCAACTTCACCCCCTTCATGGTTGTGATGTATTTGCTTTATAAACTTCATCAAATCTCAAATAGTATCGGAGATTTAAATAAAGACTTAAATAATTTCCTTAATTACCGTCTCGGTTAGACGTGAGAAAGACTTTAGCTTTTTTTTCATAAAAAAGACAATTTTTTATTAAATATTTTAACAGGTTGATGTAAGGTGCTTTTTTCTGGTGTGCATTCTCCTCCCCTTTTTCAAGGGGGAGGAGGGAGGGGGATATTCTCCCCAGAAGCAATGCCTCACCTCTATCCAATCCCTGCCAAACAACAGATCACTCTGGATAATAAAATTTCCCAATGATTCTTGAAAAGGCTAAAAATTTAAGCCATCCTCTAAAAAGAACCTCTCCGCGGATGAGTGAGGAGCTGGTTAACAAGGAGATGGGGGCATTTCATGTGTGAAAAGAAAAAGATTTTCAATATTCCACAGCAGAGTAAACTGCGACGGGAACTCCGCAATAATATGCCTGAGCCGGAGAGACGGCTTTGGCAGCGGCTCCGCAACAGGCAGTTGGGGGTGAAGTTTCGTCGCCAGCAGGGCATTGGCCGATATATTACGAAATCAGTCCAGAGCAGAAACTTGTAATTGAGCTTGATGGCGATAGCCACTGGACTGAAGAGGCTCAGGACTATGACCGGCAACGGGACAGTGCCATGCGGGCGGTCGGCCTCAGGGTACTCCGCCTGAGTAACCACGATGTTATGCACAACATCGAAGGGGTTCTATTTTGGGTGAAATAGCAGATGGTGCTGGTTGATGGCTTTGTTAATTTTGGACAGAGGCTTTATTGGGGCGTGGTGTAATTCGTTTTTAGGATAGAGAGAAGAGGGTAATTTGTAGCTATTTTGGCAGTTTGTAACTCCCCCTCCCTCCTCCCCACCTCGTAGAGACGTCGATTTATCGCGTCTCCGATGTACCCGGCAGCGCACATGAGACGCGATGAATCGACGTCTCTACTTATCTTTTTTGGGAACCCATTTTTTTTTCCGGGCTGGCAGATCAATGGCCTTCTTGCTGAAGAAGAGGGCCTGATAACCGAGAATCTCCTCTACTCCGTCGGAAAGTTGCCGGCATGGGCGTAGGGTCATATCCCCTGTTACATCGATATCTACCTCGCCCTTCTGGGGGATTTTGAGGGTGATACCCACCGGACAGTTGCCGTGGTAGCCGTAGAAATGTTTTTTTATCTTTTCCAGTTTCATCCGGTCAAGTCCCTCGGCTTGCAGGCGCAGGCTGACCTTATCGGTATATTTTTCCCGTGCCTGTTGGATGGTGTCGATTCGCTCGGCGATGATCTTCGGGCCTCGCTCAGTCTGCTGTACCCTGCCAAGTACGACGATGGGTTCCGTACCCTCAAGGATCTCCTCACATTCGGCATAGGTGCGGGGAAAGACCACCACCTCCACCGCCTCAAAAATATCTTCGATGGTGATAAAGGCCATGGCATCGCCCTTTTGGCTCCGATGCTTTTTATAGGTACGTACCAGTCCGCCAATACGCACCGCCTGATCCTCATCCTTATCGACAAGGTCGTGGATTTGGGCGTCGATGATGGTCTTCAGCTCTGGCATAACATCGTCTAAGGGGTGGCCGGTGATATAAAAACCTACAGTCTCCTTTTCAAAGAGTAGCTTCTGCTTATCGCTCCACTCCTCCATGTCGGGCATATGTAGGCTGTTTACCTCCTGATCTTTTTGTCCAGCGCTGGGTTGGGCCACGGCAAAAAGAGATATCTGACCACTCTGTTTATCTCTTTGCACGGCCTTGGCCTGTTCCATGGCCTTTTCTAACACCTCGATAAACTGTGACCGTTTATAGCCCAGAGAATCAAAGGAACCAGATTTAACCAGGGATTCGATGACCCGTGAATTTACCTTGCGGGAGTCTACCCGGTTACAAAAATCACTGATGGAGGTATAGGGCCCGTCTGCCTGTCGTTCTTCGATGATGGAATCCAGGGCTGCCCCACCAACATTTTTCACTGCGGCCATACCAAAACGGATCCGGTCGTTGATAACGGTGAAATCCTTGAAGCTCTCGTTGATATCAGGGGGTAAGACCTCTATATGCTGCTCTTTGCACTCATTGATATAACGCACCACCTTATCGGTGTTGTTCATATCGCAGGAGAGCAGGGCCGCCATAAATTGGGCGGGGTGGTGGGCCTTGAGATAGGCCGTCTGGTAGGAGACCAGGGCGTAGGCTGCGGAGTGGGATTTATTAAATCCGTAACCGGCAAACTTGGCCATGAGATCAAAGACATATTCGGCCTTGTCCAGGGGCACCTCGTTTTTTTCCGCCCCCTCCATAAACTTGACCTTCTCCTCGTCCATTACCGCAGCGATCTTTTTGCCCATGGCCCGGCGTAGAATATCGGCATCACCAAGTGAGTAATTGGCAAGGATACTGGCGATCTTCATTACCTGTTCCTGGTAGACGATAACGCCGTAGGTCTCCTCTAAAACGGGTTTAAGTTGGGGCAGGGGATAGTTGGCTTCGGCCCGACCGTGTTTAGTTTCGACAAAGTCATCCACCATACCGGAATCCAGGGGGCCAGGGCGATAGAGGGCCACCAGGGCAATGAGATCACTGAACTGTTCCGGTGCCATCTTCACCAACAGTTCCCGCATCCCCTCGCTCTCTAGCTGGAAGACACCCAGGGCATCACCGCGGCAGAGCAGGTCGAAGGTCTTGGGGTCATCCATGGGGATGGCGTCGATATTAAGCGGAATCTTTTTGTCGGCATGGACGTGCTTGACCGCCTTATCGATGACGGTCAGGGTCTTAAGACCAAGAAAGTCAAATTTGATAAGTCCCGTCATCTCCGTATGCTTCATATCATACTGGGTGACCCGTTCATCCGCTTCACCACCACGGCAGGTGGGCAGATAGTGGGTCATGGGCTCGGGGGAGATAACGACACCGGCCGCATGCACAGAGGTATGACGAGCCAGCCCTTCCAGCGTTTTCGAGACCGAGATAAGTTCTTGTATCTGTGGATCATTGTCAGCGGCCTCCTGCAGCTTGGGTTCCTCTGCCAGGGCCTTTAACAGGGTCATTTTTAGCTGGTCGGGCACCAGCTTGGCAATGCGATCCACTTCGGTAAAGGGGATGTCAAGTGCCCGGCCCACATCGCGAATAACGCCTCGGGCCTTCATGGAACCATAGGTGATAATCTGGGCTACGTGTTCGGCGCCACCGTATTTACGGCGTACATAGTCGATGACCTCTCCGCGGCGATCCTGGCAAAAATCGATATCAAAATCCGGCATGGACTTTCTTTCAATATTGAGAAATCTCTCAAAGATCAGTCCATAGGGCATGGGATCAATATTGGTGATCTTCATGGCGTAGGCGGCAATACTACCGGCACCGGAACCACGGCCGGGCCCTACGGGGATATCCTTGCTCTTGGCCCAGTTGATAAAGTCGGCCACGATAAGGAAGTAACCAGGAAAGCCCATGGTATTGATAACATCAATCTCCATTTCAAGACGGGCCTTGTAGGTTTTTTCGGTATTGTCCTTATAGCTTCCCAGGGCGCGCATTTCCTCAAAACGGGTCTCTAAACCCTCCCAACATGCGGTGGTGAACATGGTGGAGAGACTCTCTCCCTCGGGCACGGGAAAATTGGGAAAATAGTAGTCATCGAAGGTGAGCTCAAGGTTGCATCTGTCGGCAATTTCCTGGGTGCTGGCGATGGCTTCCGGACAGTGATGAAAGGCCCGTTCCATCTCTTTGGGAGATTTAAAATAAAACTCGTCGGAGGAGAAACGAAAACGATTGGTATCGTTTATAGTCTTACCCATCTGGATACAGAGCAGTACCTCATGGGCATGGGCCTCTTGCCGGTTGAGGTAGTGACAATCGTTGGTGGCGACTAGTTTGACTCCCATCTCCTTTGCCAGGATTTTGAGTCCGGCATTTACCGGTTGCTGCTCAGCAATGCTGTTTTCCTGCAACTCAAAGTAGAGACGATCACCAAATATATCATGGAGCTCCTGAGCCTTTTTCCGGGCCCCGTCCATATCACCCTTCATGATCAGATAGGGTACCTGACCGTGCAGACAGGCGGTGAGGGCAATGATTCCCTCGTTATATTCCTGCAACACGGCCATATCAATTCGTGGTTTATAGTAAAAACCGTCGGATTGGGCGATACTGGCCATCTTCATCAGGTTTTGATAACCTGTTTTGTTCATGGCCAGAAGGACGATATGGTAGGCTGTCTGCCCATTGATTTTTTTTTGCTCGCGCATATCGCCGGGGGCAATATAGAGTTCACTGCCGACGATGGGTTTTATCCCTGCTTTTTTTGCCTTGGTGTAAAATTCCAGGGCACCATACATGGCCCCGTGGTCAGTGATGGCCACGCTGTCCATGCCAAATTCTTTGCATTTATCAATGAGATCGGGAAGACGGATGGCCCCGTCTAGAAGGCTGTATTGGGTATGGACATGAAGATGGGTAAAACCTGCACTCATTGGGTTTTGCTCCTGCAAAAAAGGTAAACTGGCCCTGCGGGCCTTGAAAAAACGGCTAGTATACAACACTCGCCACGGCGAAAAAAGAGGCGAATTCTAAATAAATATTTAAGGTCTGTTTCTTCGTTGTAAGAGGCGGTAAAGATGGAATTAAATAAAAAGTATTTTTTGTCTGCAAAGAGGAGCTTATTTCCCTCCTTTCTGCCAACTAAAAATAATTTGTACGATTTTTGTACAAGGTGGAGATCACCTTTAGGGGCCTCTGCCCTGAGGATGGCCAGGAGAGAGGGGTATTCCACCTCCCTCCTGCTCTCAGCTACAACAGGCCTCCATTTGTAAATTATGCGAGAACCTGTTTTTTAAACTCTTCAATACCAATACGCTCGATGAAGCGGGCTGTTCGTTCCCGTTTCTTAGAGTTATCCAAATAGTATTGGACACATTTTTCCATGAGGGCGAGGAGTGCTTCGTCATTTAAATCTTCGGCAATAAGGTCAGAAATACGGGCCTGTCTTCCGGAGTGACCGCCAAAAAAGAGGGACCAGCCACTCTTCTTACCGGTAATACCAATATCGCGGACAGATCCTTCGGCGCAGGTAAAAGGACAGCCGGAAACACCAACCTTCAATTTGGCAGGAAAATCACGTCCGGCCAGGAGCTCTTCAATGTGCTGACCAAAACCAAGGGCATCCTGAACACCAAATTTACAGAGGGTGGTACCAGGACATGCCTGTACATAGTGGAGGCAGAGTTCGGTGGCCTTGCCTGGCTCAAAGCCCAGGTCGCTGTAAATCTCGTCAATTTGTTCTTCTTTCATCCCAACCAGGGCGAGACGCTGACCAGAGGTGACTTTGACAATGGGAATATTATGCTTTTCTACCACGTCGGCCAGCTTTCGCAGTTGCTCAGGGCTGATAACTCCGGCGGGAATACGTGGAACGATGGCATAGCTCTGTTTATCTCGCTGTATAATAGCCCCTTTGAGTGAACTTTTTTCTGCCATTTTTTATCTCCTTACCTGTTATTTTTGGTTGTATCGCCAATCTGGCGAAAAATTATTATATAATTCTGAATAGTCATTCTTCTCTACACCTTTTTTATTATTAAAAAACGGGTTTGTAATCAAAAAAGTGTCTTGTCTCAAGCTTTCTGTATGTATGGGTCTCGGCCCGGGCGATAAAAGAAGAGGTGATGGCCCCGTTTGGGGTAAATCGGACCCCCTCTAAAAACTCGCCATCGGTGACACCAGTTGCGGCAATGGCAATTTCGTGACTTCTAATAAGGTCTTCCAAACGAAATATTTTGTCAAAGTCCGTGATGCCATGGCACTCTGCGGCAGCCCTGTCCCGGTCGTTTTCATAGAAGATTTTTCCTTCAAAATATCCTCCCATACAACCCACGGCGGCGGCGATTAGTGCGCCTTCGGGGGCATAGCCATAACCAATATAAATATCAGATTTTTCTCCTGTGATGGCAGAGAGGCATCCTGAAATCTCTCCCTCATCGATCAGTTTGATTCGGGCACCGCACTTACGTATCTCTTCGATGAGCTGTTGGTGCCGTGGCTGGTTGAGTACGCAGACAGTCATGTTCTCGGTGTATTTGCCAAGGGCTCGGGCGCATCTCTTAATGTTAACAGTGGGGGACTGGTTAATATCGACAACCTTGCCAATTCTGGGGCCAACCACAATTTTGTACATGCCTAGGTTGGGTAGGGTTTGGATGGAACCTCGTTTGCCAATGACTGCATAGGCCGTGGCGTTGTTTTTGCCGTCTGCCGCCGAGTGGTGCGCCTCAAGGGCAATGGCCATAAGATCTGTCACCTGCTCACCGACACCGATGGTCTCTGGTAGGGGCCGGATATCCGGGCTGGTGGCAAATCTGTCGTTGACCACATGGCCGCAGACGTTAAGACGGCTCAGTGTCTTGGTGATGGCCTCTCGCGCCTGATTGAGAATGTCTATATGGTTGCCGAGTCCCTGAATACGGGCCGCGGTGAGTGCCGCAATTTCTGTGGCCCTTACGATCTCCATCCCATAGTTTTTATTCATTGTTCTGCTCGCTTTTTAGTTTATATCTGAGTCGCGGTTCTGACTGTTGTAAGACTGGATTTTTCCCATTATCAGGTCTCGCTCCTGCTGCAGGAGCTTGCCGGCAATGGTGTTTTTTATCTTGAGAGGCTGTGGAAATTCATCAATAAATTCAATGTCAAGTGGTGCCGGTTCAAGCCTTACCGCAGCCTTTATCAACTCGTCCGGGGTAGGGAGGATAATGCCATAGAGCTGGTGCGGGGTATGAACCAGGGCATGGCCACGATTATAGTAGGCGGCGGCAAAACCTCCATCGACATTAATGGCCACCCCGTCTTCACTGGCCATTTTATTTCCCTGCATATAGTTAACAGGGGTATGGCCGAAGATCACTCTCTGGATGCCAAATTCCTCCTGCATTTTTTCTTTGAAGGCATCGCTTTGCATATTTTTTTGCCAGTAGAGGGAGTGCTCCGCATGTCGCTCCTTATCGAGGAGGAAATAGCGTTCAAAGGTCTTCATGGCATGTTTGCCAAAAAAAGGTGATTTAGGTCCGCACCAGAGGTAGAAGAAGAGGGCTAGATCATCGGCACTCTGTTCCCGGTTATAGAGATAGTTTTGCCCTGTTCGTCTTATGACCTTTTGAATATAGTCAAGCAGGTCCTTGCCCTTATGGCCCATGAACTCTTCAAATTCGCCTTCCTTGGTTGACGGTACCAGGGCGTGGATATTTAAGAAATTATTACTGATATGATAGGTGCTGCCCTCTTCAAAGAAGAACTTGAGGAGACGTTTGAGGTATTTATTGGAGCGAAACTGTTCTATCAGATCATTGATGATTTCGCTCTCCTCCTTGCTCAGTTTGCTGGGGTTTTCAAGGTCAATGGTTGGGAAATCGCTGTCGTTGAGTTCCTCTGTCGCGCCTGTTTTGAGCATTTCTGCCAGTCTCTCCAGCCACAGACGTTTTTCCATACCATAGTGGGGGAAGTCGTTGATCAGTTTCTCTTCAAGTTTGAATTGAATGACGGTGAGCGCCTTTTCCATGGCCCGACCACGATCGGTTTTGGCCTTGAATTTTCCCGTGGCCTTTTTGATTTCATAGGTGCGCTCGGCAAATTCAGCGAGCCTACTGGTATCAAAGCGCAGGCGGTTGAGTAGTCTGAAGTGGTCGTAGCGACAGGTGATGCGCAGAGTTTCTGCCACCAGCGACGGGGTGCCTGCTGCCGCTCCCATCCAGAGAATATCATGGTTGCCAAAGACATAGTCCACCATCTCTTTATAGGCAGGTGAGGAGAGGATGCGGATGATTTTGTCGGGTTGTGAACCACGGTCAAAGACGTCCCCAAGTACTTGAATACGATCAAGGAGTACCTGGCGAATGGCATAGCTGAGATGAAAGATGAGGCGATCGGAGATAATACTCTCTTCAAAGATGGGGTCAGGAACCGGCAGACCTGCCAGCAGGCGGCCGATGGTCTCTCGGAATTCTGGCAAGAATATCTCGCGGTTACGGTTTGTAGAGTTTGTCAGCTTATATTTGAGTATTTGGACAAAGCAGAGGATGACATCCTGTCTATCCATCTGTTGTTGGCTGTCCGCAAAATAATTTTTTTTACGAACTATTTTGGCAAGATACTGTATTTTTTCAGGCGTAAAGGTGGCAGGTAAACCTTCTTTGCAGGTTTGGTAGAGCATGCCAAAACGACCGCGCAGAATGGATTTAAAACGATCTCCTTCGCCGTGGAGATCGCTGATCCACAGGGTTGTGGGGATGTTTGCATTGAGCTCTGTTTCGATCCTTAGGAGTTTTTGTGAGAGTTTATCTATCTCGGTGATACAAATTTTTTCGGCCATGCTATCTCCGTCAGCGGGTAAAGAGAACGATTGTTTTGCACGTTATGCAGAATCAGGGGGTTGCTCATTGTATTAAAGGGAACCTTGAAAACACCAGTTTTTCAGGCCATCTTAAATATAAATCAGTTGATATTTACGGGAGCCCAGACCGATTTTTTCGGCATAATCAAGGCCCATATCCTTTGGTACTTTATCGTGGATTGCGGTGAATTTGCACTCTCCTACCCGATAGTTCTCTGGCAGCTTGTGCATGGCGCTTGGAATAATAGGTGCTTGGTCAGCCATATCAATACAGGCCTGGTCAAGGGCCACAGGGTCAGCACTGGCAAAGATACCCAAATCTGGACAGATGGGGGCATCTGACCAGGAGAGACAGTCACACTCCGGGGTAATATTTATCGCAAAATTAATAAAAAGCGAGGGGCTTTTTTTTGTTTTAAGTACAGCCAGGGCGTACTCCATCATCTTTTCCAGAAACTCTTGGATGCCTGTCTCCCAGTTGACCTGAAGGGCACCGGTCTTGCAGGCAAGAAGGCAGGCACCGCAACCAACGCAGAGCTGGTCGTCTACCTGAATTTTTTTATTGCTATCAAGGGAGAGGGCTCCATGTTGGCAGAGTTCCATACAGAGACCACAGCCAACACATTTATGCACATTTCCTTTGGGGCCGGAGGTGCAGTGTTGTTGCATTTTTCCCCGTTTAGAGGCGCAACCCATGCCGATATTCTTCAGGGCACCACCGTAGCCGGCAAGGCCATGGCCTTTAAAGTGACTGATGGCGACAAGATGGTCTGCCCTAGCAATGTCTGAGGCAATATAGGTCTGCTTGAAATGGCTGTTTTTATGGGGCTCTGAGTTGACGATCACTTCGCTTTCACCTCGCAGACCATCGGCAATAATGACCGGCGCCCCGAGCAGGAGGGGATCAAAACCATTGAGGGCTGCACACATCTGGTGGTCTGGGGCATTGCCTCTCTCGCCTGTGTAGAGGGTTGAGGTATCGGTGAGAAATGGCTTGGCACCCGCCTTTTTATAGTAGGAAATAATTGGCTTGAGCCAGATTGGGCGGAGAAAGGTGGTATTGCCAAGTTCTCCGAAATGGACCTTCAGAGCGGTTAAGTCGCCGGAGGCTATATGTTCCGTTGCCTTTGTTGTTTTTAGAATCTTTCTTATTCTATTATTAAAGGGCGCCTTTATTGATGCACGCATATTCCAAAAATAGACCTTGCTTGACATAATTACCTCCGGGAAAACATGAAAACTGCCATCGATTTTGTGATAAAGGCACCCTATAGAACGTATGGCCCTGTGATGCAACCAAAAAAACCTCCAAAGTGCAGAGCACTCTGAAGGTTTTTTATTTGTTTATCTGCAAGATGTCTTTTATGCCTTCCAAAGCCCATGCAGGTTGCAGTAGGCGCGAAACTGAACGTCTCCTTCGACAGCCGGAAAACATGCCTTGGGGGTGCTACCCGGTTTGAGGTGAACGCGATATACCTTATCTTCTGCCAGCATCTCAATCCATTCGATAAAATGATCTTCAGTCATGGGATGAAGGGTGCTGCCGACCTGTACTACCCAACCACAATCCTTTTTCTCTGCTACCGGCACGTGTTTTTCAACAGCCGCATCGGTGGTGTTTTCGCTAAGAAGAACCATGTTCTCTCCACAGCAGGCCAATGCTCCGGCGCCTGGGGTCAATATCTCAACGATGTTACCACAGAGCTCACATTTGTAGATTTGTTTCATTTCAGGCATAGAACGCTCCTATTTTATTCGGTTACGATTTTAATGGATAGCTACAAGACATTTTTGAAAAAATATTTACCAACACATCATTATATGATGAAAAAAATACATTGCATAGTTTTGTCAGAAAATATTCTAAAAATGTCTGGTTGGCCAATGCTATTTTCGTTAGTCCCATTTATTGACTTCTATATGGCCCATATGAGAAAATTCGGAAGTGATGAGATTATTTTAACCAATGGGGAGGGAGTTATGAGATTTTTTTTATCCGTCTGTGCTCTATTTTTATTTCTGGGCACATCTGTCTACGCAGGTGAGTACCCGCATAGGATAAAAACTTCGGAAATGGAGTTTTCCTGGCGACTTGATGCAGATCGCCTCTATGTTAATCTTTCGGCTTTCACTAAAAGTTGGGTAGGGATCGGTTTTAATCCGGTGAAGAAGATGAAGGGGGCAAATTTTATTCTGGGTCATGTGGAAAATGGTGTCTTGAAATTGGTGGATGAGGTGGGGACCGGTCTGACCCGTCATCAAAATGATAATCTCTTTGGTGGGGGGATGGATGTGACAGCCATCGCCGGGAGCCTGGTTAATGGTAGGACGAATATTGAGTTTTCGCTCCCCCTTCAGTCAGGAGATATAAATGATAGTGAGATAAACAGTAGGGGAGAGAACATTATCCTTCTGGCCCATGGCTGGAAGATGAACAACCTGCGAAAAAAACACAGCTATAGGGCTAAATTTAAGGTAAATCTGCAAACAGGAAAGTATGTAAAATTATTATGAGTGAGCGCCATTAGGGCGTAATGTAAAGTAAAGTAAAGAGTAGGGTGGTGCTGTGGGAAAAAAGGAAAAGAAGAAGTGTTGCGGTAAGTTCGAAAAAAAGGGCAAGTACTGTAAGAACTGTCCCTGTCTTGTCGATGCTCAGTGCGCCTGCACTGAGAAAAAGAAAAAAAACAAAAAAAAGGAGTAGTTTCCTATGATTAGTAAAAAAGTAAATCATGCCCTTAATGTTCAAATCAACGCTGAGTTTTTTTCATCTTATCTCTATCTCTCGATGTCAGCTTGGCTTGGCAGTAAAAATTTGACGGGATTTTCCTCATGGATGCGTGCCCAGGCCCAGGAAGAACTTTTTCATGCGACCAAGATGTATGATTATGTTATTGAGCGTGGCGGTGAGGTAGAGCTTTTTACCATTGAACAACCGAAGAGTGTTTGGACATCTGCTTCTGAGGTGATGAGTGACGTGGTCGATCATGAGGCTAAAGTGACCGGTATGATTAATGATTTGCTGGATGTTTCCATCGAGGAACGCGATCACGCAGCGAGCATATTTCTCCAGTGGTTTGTGGCGGAGCAGGTAGAAGAGGAGGCCACCGTTGGCGGTGTTTTTGAGAAAATGAAACTCATTGGTGGTGATACGGCCGGACTCTTTGTCCTGGATGTTGAACTGGCTAAACGTCAGTTTGTCCCACCGGTTGCGGGCTAATAGGCATTTTAAAGAGGATGGAGCCTGCAAATTCCGGGGCTCTGTCCGAATGAGAAAAGAGGCTTCAGTGATTTTTTAAGGATTTACGGAGAAACGCATGGCCATTGATTGGGCGTATATTCGAAGAGGTTGAACCTCCTGTAAGAAGGGCGGTCAGGTCTTTAGTGAAAATAATTTGCATGTGGTAGAGGAGGAAAATGCCAAAAAAGATCCTCTGCGTGAGGCTGGCCTGCTTGATCTGTTAGCCCTCTGTGACAGTTTTTTCGTAACCAGCGGTAAAAAAATCCTGCCATACTCCGCAGGCGGGGAGCAGCAGGAGCTGTTAGAAAAGATAACTGGTCGAACCGGTAATCTGCGCGCGCCAACTCTTCGAATTGGTGCTACCCTGTATGTGGGTTATAATGAAGAGTTGTATCAGAGAGTTCTTGCTACTCAAGTTGATGGATGATTGTTGGCATGGACAGATAATTTTTTTTGAGGAGCTCTTATGTTTCGTGTAGGACTTTTTTTGGCAACAAACCTGGCGATTTTGCTTCTGCTTGGCTTGGTCATGTCCCTGCTTGGCCTGGATTCGCGCAGCGCCTCCGGCCTTTTGTTGATGGCAGGATGTTTTGGTATGGGCGGTTCCCTTATCTCCCTTGCCCTGTCAAAATGGATAGCAAAAAAGGCCACGGGCGCCCATGTAATAGAGCAGCCCCGCAATGGCACCGAAGAGTGGCTGCTGCACACGGTGGCCAGACAGGCCCAAACGGCGGGGATTGGTATGCCGGAGGTGGCCGTATATGAGGCTGACGACATGAATGCCTTTGCCACTGGGATGCGTCGAGATGCCGCTTTGGTAGCTGTCAGCACAGGACTTATCCGTGGTATGTCTCAAGACGAGGTCGAGGCCGTATTGGCTCACGAAATGAGTCATATCGCCAATGGTGATATGGTGACCCTCTCTCTTATTCAGGGGGTGTTGAATACCTTTGTTATCTTTCTCTCCCGCATGGCGGCGAACGTCATAGATAACTTCCTCAGCTCCGATGAGGATGGTGGTGGCCTTGGCTTTTTTGGCTATATGGCGGTTTCCATGCTTCTTGAGTTCGTCTTTGGTCTTTTTGCCAGTATGATTGTGATGTGGTTCTCTCGTAGGCGGGAGTTCCGGGCAGACTATGGGGCAACGGAACTTGCCTCAAAACAGAAGATGATTGCAGCTCTTGCCCGTCTGCAGCAGCAACATATTTCATCAAGCCTGCCGGAACAGGTGGCGGCCTTTGGTATTCGGCCCCGTCAGGGTGGTCTGGCGGAGCTTTTTCGCAGCCATCCCTCTCTTGAAGATAGGATAGCCGCTCTGGAGGCTATCTAGCAGGAGACCTCTTACGAGGTTATTGTTTGCTAGAAATTCGGTTTTTATTGCAAAAACACGGAGACTGGTTAATAGTAAGTAGTCCTATTACTTTTAAACTTTAATGAGGTGTACAGATATGTATCAAAATAGCTCTTCCATTGGCATTGTTCGGGCCCGTCAAGATGCCGCTTCGATCTTTTTGGCGAAGGTGTTTAACTGGATGGCGCTTGGGCTTGGCCTGACCGGCTTGGTGGCCTTTTTTGCAGCTGGTAGTGGCATCACCGCAGCCATTGTTGCAAGCCCTCTTTTTATGATGCTGATCATTGCCGAGCTTGGTATGGTCTTTTTTCTTTCGGCCAGAATTGATAAGATTCAGGCCAGCACAGCCTCGGGGCTATTTCTGGGCTACTCATTTTTAAATGGTTTGACCCTCTCGGCAATTTTTCTTGCCTATACCAGTACCTCGATTGCCGCTACATTTTTTATAACTGCTGGCATGTTCGGGGCAATGGCTGTTTATGGTCTCATAACTAAACGTGATCTTTCCGGATTTGGTTCCTTTCTCTTTATGGGACTTGTGGGAATTATCATTGCCTCTGTGGTGAATATTTTTCTGAAGAGTACAGGCCTTTACTGGGTGATCTCTCTGCTTGGGGTATTTATCTTTACAGCTCTTACCGCCTATGATGTCCAGAAGATCAAGACCATGGGAGAGAAGGGCATTCTCAGTCAGGGTGAGGTTGCCATAAAAAAAGGTGCCATTATGGGGGCCCTTACCCTCTATCTTGATTTTATTAATCTCTTTTTGATGCTTCTCCGCTTCTTTGGTGGTAGCAGGAACTAGGTGTTTGATTTATATGAGATAAGTGTATAGATGCTGTAAAAGGACATGCCTTTCTTCAAGGACATGTCCTTTTTTGTATGGAGAGTTTTCCTAGCTTTAGAGTAGTTGAGGTTTTTTTATGGATTCATTTTTTGTAGGTAAGAAGATTGTTGTTGGCCTGACTGGCAGCATTGCCGCCTTCAAGGTGGCCGGTTGGGTCAGTACCCTGAGTAAGGCAGAGGCTGATGTCGAGGTGATTATGACTCGTGGGGCCTGTCAGTTTATTACGCCTCTCTCTCTTGCCGCTCTTTCGGGTAAGGGGGTGCATCAGGATATGTTTTCAGGGGATGGTCAGGCTGTTATGGATCATATTGATCTGGTTGCCGATGCAGATATCTTTCTTATTGCTCCGGCCTCGGCCAATACCATTGCCCGTCTTGCCGCCGGTATGGCGGACGATCTCCTTACCACAGCCGTGCTGGCAGCCCGTTGCCCTGTGGTTGTCTGTCCTGCCATGAATCCTAATATGTACAGTCATCCGGCCACAAGACGGAATATAGCCACTCTGCAAGAATTTGGTTACAGGATAGTAGAACCGGATTCCGGTCTTGTCGCCTGTAAGCAGGTGGGGCAGGGACGTTTGCCTGAATGGCCCGTGGTGCGCGAGGAGCTTGCCAGCGAGTTGATAGAGCAGGATCTGCGGGGAGAAAAGATTCTTGTTACCGCAGGCCCTACCCGGGAACCCCTCGATCCGGCTCGTTTTTTGGGGAATAGATCTTCTGGGAAGATGGGTTATGCCCTGGCAACAGCCGCCCGTCGACGTGGTGGTGACGTTATTCTGGTGAGCGGTCCTACGGCGCTTGTCGCTCCCCATGGGGTGGAGACAATTCGGGTAAATACTGCTGAGGAGATGTATGCCCGGGTGATGGAAAACGCATCAGCCGCGGATATTATTGTTAAAAGTGCAGCCGTGGCCGATTTTAGGCCGGAAAATTACGTTGAGCAAAAGGTGAAAAAGGAGGGGGCAAGTATGTCTCTTGGTCTTGCCAGAAACCCTGATATTCTTTTTGAGTTGGGTAAGGGACGAAGGGCAGATCAGCTCCTGGTCGGTTTTGCGGCGGAAAGTGAAAATATTGTTGATCACGGTCGCTCAAAATTAGAACGTAAAAAACTTGATATGATTGCGGTAAATGATATTAGCTCTGCCCAAACAGGCTTTGAGTCTGATACTAATCAACTTTTTGTTATAACTGAGGATGGAGTGGTAACCTTGCCTCTGACCACAAAAAATCATACGGCCAACCTCCTGCTTGATCAGATGGTAAAACATAAGCAGGATCGAGTTCTCTGATTCTGCCCGAGATTCTCTCAGTTGAAAAAGAGGTCATTCCCCGTGGGGAATGACCTCTTTTTTTTAGTTGAAGAGCTGATCAAATACATCCATGCTTTTGGGGGTCGCAGGAGTTTGAATTCCTGACTCTTCGGACCTTACCCTTGGCAGAAGTTGTGGATCTATTTTGTTCATTTCCTCTTCGACTCTGCTGATATTTTTTTCTGTCTTACCGATGATTTCCGTTTGGGGATAGCTTATCAGAATATTTTTGAGGATCTTACGTGATTCGATAAGTAATTTTTTCTGGCTGGCAAGATCGGTGGTTCTGGTATAGCGAATAAAAATATCGGCGGCCTTGCGACGCTCGGCTTTGGCGGCCAGAAGAGACACCTCCTCTATCTTGTTGAGTGCCTTATCATTATACTCTGTTCCTTCAAGGCCCTTAAAGACATTAATGGCTTCGCTGAAACGCTCGCCTGAAACGAGAAGCAAACCGTTATTCCACTGTTGCTGTAGTTCCTGCATCTGGGCCATCTTATGGGTTTCACGATTAACGGCATCGGCAAGAATAAGTTCGTCTATTTTCTTGGAGATGGAACTGGCCTTTGTCTGATCGATAAGGCCCATGGGGACACTCTGTAGCAGGTTAATAGCATCTTCATAGTTGCTTTTGTCTGTTAACTTGTCAACAGTCATCCATATTCCGGCATACCATTTGTCAGCCTGGAGCAGGCTCTCCTCTCGTATTTTATCCACATTTGAGGCGATTGGTGTATGGGGATATCTTTCCAAAAAGGCATCTGCGTCATGGACTACCTTATAGCCATCTTGACTGGGGATAAAGCTGAGGTAAGATTGAAGGAGTTTTGAATATGCCCCAAGTTCTTTGGCGTCGACCTTACTGCGAGCAATGATTGATAACTGCAGGGCGGCCCAATTGTTAATGGGAGCAAAGGCCTGATAATTTTTTCCTATTTCCCGGTATTGTTTTTTTGCTGCTGAATAATCACCTGCCGCTACATAGAGATCTGCCACTTGTTTTCGTAGGGAGATTATATCGTCTGGATCTGTGGGGGCCATATCCTTAATGATATCCAGATATACAGCAATACTCTCTCTCTCTTGATGAAGATAGGTAAGGGCGTTGGCATAGAGCAGTTTTGTTTTCAGAGACAGTCGTTTTTGTTGGGAAGAGGAAATGCCTGTCCAGGTTTGTAAGACATTTTCATAATCACCTTGGTCAGATAATTCGATAATTTTGGCTTCTGTCTGGTCAAGTCCTTGCAGCTTAGCCGCATTCCAGTTGTTGGAAGTTATGGGTTCAGAGAGCATGGAACCACATTCTCCATCAAGGAATTTAATGTCTTCCTGTTGGATTTGATCCGTGATATCCCCTGTTATGTGAGAGATACCTTTCTCTGAGAGGAAGGCTCTCTGTAAACCGTTATAGCCGGATAAAACTTTTTGCAATTGACGAAAGCAATTGATAATTTGTTTTGTTTCCTGGGCGGAGAGGTCACGGTTGATGGCGTCAGCATCTATCTGTTTCCAACGATCAAGTTTTTTACCATACTGTTGGATACGTTCTCTCACATAATGTTCAGAAAGAGCAATTCTCGGGGTAATTTGTTGTTCGGTGAGAGCGGTATCCTCTGTCACCGTTGTTTCAACTACCTGCTGGATGGGGTGCTTAACAACTGTCTTTGGGCTGAGAACAGGGGTACAGCTAGTTAGGGCTGTGAGGCTGAGAACAAAAAATCCAAGGGGGAGTGTTTTTTTCATAATTTTTTCAAAGCAGAAATAGGTTATTAAATAGAGGTTATGAACTATTAATCGCGACCAGATGTGCTGGTATCACCGTATTAAAAAATAAAAAATGTGTTCTTTTTTCTTATCGACTGTGGTGGGCAAGCTCTTTAGGGAACCTTGCAGGATCCTCTTGCAAACCTTTATTCTAGTAAAAATTGTTCTTGCAGGTGAGTAAAGATTTCGATAGCAGCGATATTGGTCCTGAATTATCGTTCTTGTTATTGAAGAGCCGACTTTGCAAGTGGATCTTTAGTCTCCCCCTTAACCTGCCAAAATGGACGATAATAATGTTCTAATTTTAATCTATTACCCTCTTCTCTGGCAAAGGTAATAATTGCGGGCTGTCTATTATTGGCGAGACGTGAGGGGGTGGTAAGCAGACCACCGTCCTTTATATTCATGGCTAGCGAGACCTGGCCTAATTGAGGGCGACTGAGTTTAAGGCCGTCAAAGGAGAGATCTGCAAGGTTGAGTTGATCTCCATAATTGTGTCCCAGAAGGAGCTGGTTGGCAATGGTGCTCCAGATGGGGAGTGCTCCGGTGGATCCTGCAATACGTACAGTTTTGTGTTTCATCGGTTTGTTATTGTCATAGCCTGTGTAAACACCTATCGTATAGCCATTTTCAAGGGTTATTTTTTTACTATTGGTATCAAAACCAGGAACATATCCTATAAATGAGGCATTGGTATAGTTGTTTGCCGTGCCCGTTTTACCTAGCAAAGGAACGGGGATATTAAGGTCTCGTAATTCCTGATTTATCACCTCGTCGGCCGAGCTGAGGCGAACGCTTTTTTTTGCCGCCCTGCCGGTGCCTAAATTTACTGTATTTTCAAGGATGTTGCTGACACTGAGAGAGGTTTGGGCGTCGACAATCTTTTGTTCGACAGATTGGGCCTGAAAGAGAATGTCGCCTTCGGATGATTCAATTCGGTCGATTATAGCTAACTCTTTATCATCCTGTTTCCCTGAAGAGGACCAGGCTTTCCCCGTAATGATAGTCTCGTAAAAGGAGACAGCTTCTAGCAGGGTAATAGAATTGGACCCCAGGGGGAAGGAGAGGACTGGTTCAAGCTGGGAGGCTATCCCCATTTCCCGGGCAAGGCTGATCAGATAGTGTAGGCCGACCGCGACGCGGAAATCTCTTACCTTGCTCAGCACCTCAAAATCATAGGGTAACTTTTTGCTTAGTTTTTTGTATTCAAAGCCACTCTCTGTTTCCAGCATATCGAAGGCTGCTACCGAGAGCATCTCGTCCAGTTGTATCTCTTGCCAGAAGGAGTGTTTTTCGTTGCTGGTCATGGATACTAATATTCTTTGGATATCCCCGTTCGAGAGAGGGTGGAACTCCTCGTTGTCGTTCAGCTTGTAGCCAAAATGGTATTTGCCGGTGATTGAGGAAAGATAGAGATCTGGCATCTCTTCCGGTTTGGAGTAGATGATGGTATCTTTTTGGAAAAAATCAAAAATATCATTGTCTTCTTTTATATTGGCTTTAAAGAGGTTGAGGTCTGCCTTGAGTTTGGCGGCTGCTAAAAAAGAGTGGTCGAGCAGTTTTTCTCGTAGAGTATATTCATTCTTTTCTCTGGTACTCAGTTGGCGATGCTCTTTTCTCCTTTCTGCTCTAGTGGCCCTTTTGTTCTCCGCCAATTCTTCCTTGAATTTCTTAAAGCCAAGACCATATTGGAGGCCCTTTATCTGCTTGTATTCAGCCTCCATATTTTCAAATAAAAAATCTGTTTCAATATTGCTAATGGCCTGTTGGTAGGCGGCTTCTTGCAAACTCTTCCGAGTGACAATAATGCCGTATTTATCACGAATCCTTTTGTGAAAATTGCGGTATGACTCTTTACCACCACTCGCCTTTGTCCGGCTGAATCCTGTGTGCAGGGCAAGATCGTAGAACTCTTCCTTACTGAGGTGGTCTGTTAGGTGATAGAGGAGCCAGATGCAGGCAACATTCTCAGATTTCGTTCCCGCCCAGCTCATGGAAACCTGTGGATAAGGGCTGATGTGGTCGGGGCGGGGATAATATGGCATTCCTTGGTAGACAAAAATATTGCGGCTGTTATTAAGAGGGGCCGCACTATTCCAGCCAAGTTGCAGGGCGGCTGTAAAGAGAAAGGGTTTGAAGGTAGATCCCATGGGACGCTCGGCGTAGATAGCTCTATTGTAAAAACGATTTTCGCTACCACCTGCGACGCTTTTTATTGATCCGGCGTGGCTCACCAAGGCTCCGCCTTGGACGGTGGGGTATTTTCTTAAATCAAGCAACGCTACGCCCGTTTCAGGAATTTCTCGAACGCTTACCCAGAGGGTATCTCCCACTTCGATCTGTTCAAGAAGGGCCTGGCGATCTTTTGCCTTTGCCTGGGCCCAACGATTTTTACGCCACTGTACGAGGGCATTGGTGAGGGGGATAAGGCCCTTGGCATCAATAACTCCCTGGCCTATTCTGGGGCCAAAAGAGACACTGATTTTTATCGTCTTGTCTTCGGTCTCTATTTTTATAACCTTACCGAAGAGAAAGGCATCTTGGTCCAGTTTGAGATCGCCTTGGTAATTGAGAGCCTTGATCTCCTCCTGAACCTGATTGTGCTGATAACCATTGAGTCGCACATCGAGATCCGAGAGATGCCTGCGCAGGCCGAAAAGCGTTTTTTGCTGGAGATCTTTGTCGATGGAGGTGATAATTGCTACCCCAGAGGTGGAAATATTGTCTATCCCTTTGGCGGCAAGAGCCTCGGTGACCTGGGGGAGGACAACTGCGTCTCTTACCAGCTCCATGGTATAGTCAAGCTCATAGCCAAACTGTCCCTTGTTAAAGGGAACTCCCTCGGCAAGGGCACGGTTAAATTCATCTTCGCCTATCATCCCCTCCTTCTTCATTTTCCTCAGCACATAGGCAAGACGTATATTGGCTCGTTTTTTTGCCTCTTCTATGGACTCTGTCGTTTTCTTGGTAAAGGGGTTATAATAGTTTGGCCCCTTGACGCTTCCTGCAATAAAGGCAGATTCAACCAGATTGAGTTCAGAAGCCGATTTATTAAAATAATAGCGGGCAGCAATGCCGAGGCCGTGCCCATTACCGCTCACATAAAATTGGTTGGCATAAAATTCAAAAATCTGTTCCTTAGAGTAGTGATATTCCAGGCGTAGGGCAAAGAGTAGTTCTTTTAATTTTTCTTTGATTGATCTATCTGCACGTTTAAAGAGGTTTTTTGCCGTCTGCTGGGTGAGGGTGCTTCCACCTTGAACAATTCTGCCTGCTCGGACATTTGTTATCATTGCCCGGCTTATCCCCATGACGTCAAAACCGAAATGGTCAAAAAAACGGTTGTCTTCGGCAGGCAACGAGGGCATTGACAAAATTTTGTGGAATATCAACGTATTGGACATATTGTCGATGGGTTTGGTCAAAGAAGACACCAAGGCGTGTTGTCCCATCGCTATAGTAGACGTTACTCTGTTTACCAAGGATCTGCTTAATATTACTTTCTCTTATGGCATCTCCAGGATTTATTGCGACAAACCAGTATAGGGTTGATGCGGCAAGAACAGAGGAAATGATGCAGAGAGCAGAGGTGAAAATAATAATTTTTTTTAACATAGGCCTTTAATATATAATAGAAACTATCAAGAAAAATGTGTAGCTATACTAATAATTTTAGCCCAAGGTTATCTTGATTGTCCTTGCATTTCAACAATAGTTCGGTTTTAAATGGATGTCTGTATAATTAAAAAGTCTTCTTTATCGTCTTCTGCTGTTTATACCAATTGCTTGTAGAACTTGCAGTAGATATATCAAATGATCCTTCGTCGGCTTGCTTTTCTAGATGAGAGTAATTCGCATCTCCCCATACAATAGGCTAGATGTTTATGTATTTTTTTTGCGCACGCAAATACTTGTTTTTCTGTGTTTTTTTTGTACTTTCTGGCTGTGTCCCTTATAACTCCGCTGATGTAGATAAGCAATCCTCTGAAGGTGAAGAAAAAGCCCAGATAAAGCGGGATCAAAAAGAGTTTGAAGTTGAAATGAGTGTTGGTCAGGAACTGCAGAAATTGCAGGCGACCGGTGATTGGTCTCAACAGAATCAAAGCATGGCTGAAGAGGCCAGTGCCTCTATCTATGATTTTCCCATAGTCTATAACTCTCAGGTTAATATGTATCTGGAGCTGTTTCAGGGAAAACAGCGTCGCCAGTTTGGCCAGTGGCTTGAAAAATCTGGAAAATACCTGCCTATAATGGAGGCCGAGCTTGCCAAAAAGGGTCTTCCTCTTGATTTGGTCTACCTTGCTATGATTGAAAGCGGGTATAATCAAAGGGCTTTTTCCCACGCCAGTGCCGTTGGCCTGTGGCAGTTTATGAAGGGGACGGGGAGGCAGTATGGTCTTCGGGTTGATTCCTATGTGGATGAGCGCAGAAATGCCTTAAAATCAACTCAGGCGGCTGTGGCCTATCTTTCTGATTTACATGAACAGTTTGGCGATTGGTATCTTGCCGTTGCTGCCTACAATGCGGGGCCGGGCAAGGTTCGTTATGGTTTGAGAAAGTATGGGGTAGATAATTTTTGGGATTTGGCAGGTAAAAAGCATCTGCGTTTAGAGACCAAAAAATATGTACCTAAACTCATTGCCACCATCATTATTGCCAGAGATCCTGAAAAATATGGTTTTAAAAAGCTTGATTATCAAAAACCACTCCTGCGCGATCAAATAGAGGTGACCCCGGGTTTGAGCCTTACAGCTGTTGCCACTATTGCTGGGACCAATGTTAAGGGGATAAAAGAGCTTAATCAAGAGTTAAAACGCGAAAAAACGCCATTGAATGTTTCGACCTATTCCATCAATATTCCCTATGGAACGGCAGAACTGGCCAGAAGGAATTTGCCAAGATTACACTCTACCCTGGGAACGGGGTATAAAATCCATATTGTGAAAAGAAGTGAGTCTCTTGCGGCTATTTGTCGAAAATATAAAATAAACAGAACAACCATTGCTCGGGTAAATAAGTTGCATAGTTCGAAACTTGCCCGTGGTAAACGTTTGCGTATTCCCTATCCCACTATAAAATATCAGCTTTTGCCTCAGGGAGAGACGGATGCCCAGATTGCCTATAAGGATAGCCTGATTCTTCATTCCATAAAGAAGGGTGAGACCATCTCAAAGATTGCCAGGCGCTACCATGTTCCCGTTGATCTGATTCTTTCCTGGAATGGGCTTAAGAGTGCCAACAGAATTCGAGAAGGCCAACAGTTGGCCTTATATATTGACAGAGGGCAATCGAAGCGTAATAGTCTTGGCAGAGTTTATATTCTTGCCGGGGACAAAAAGAGAAAGATTGATCAGGGGGTTAGCGGAACCTGGTATCAGGTGAGAAACGGAGATTCTCTTTGGACTATCTCCCGTAAATTTAATATTTCTATGCGTGATATCAGAAAATTGAATAATATGAAGACTAATCTGATTCATCCAGGAAATAAGTTAAGGATAATCAAAGGATAGCGCTTTGGCGTTTTTTGAAAATATATTATAGAGTTCACTATTATGGAATTATCAGATTCATCTTCCCATGAATATCCCTCCGATGTACAGATATTGCATCATGAAGGTAGGGTATTTTACCTTGTCGGAACGGCCCATATTTCTCAAGAATCTGTTGAGCTGGTTCAGAGGGTTATTCGTCAGGAACAGCCTGATTGCGTCTGTCTTGAATTAGACGATAAACGTTATCATTCACTCTCGCAGAAAGATAGCTGGCAGGCTCTTGACCTCAAGCAGATATTGAAAAAAAAGCAGCTGGCAACTCTATTTATTAGCATGCTTATGGCCTCCTATCAAAAGAGATTAGGGGGGAAGATGGGTGTGGATCCAGGGGCAGAGCTTTTGGCTGCTGCTCAAACGGCCCAGGAGCTGCAAATACCTGTTTCTCTCTGTGATCGTGATGTTCGGGTGACTCTGCGTCGAGCTTGGAAATCCACCTCTCTTTTTCGCAAGGGCTACCTGCTTACCTCGCTTCTTGCCAGTGCGTTTGATAAAACTGAGATCAGTGAAGAGAAGCTGAGTGAGTTACGTAAAAAAGATGTGCTGGAGGATCTGATGGAAGAACTCGGCGCTAATCTTCCTGAGCTGAAAAAGGTGTTGATTGATGAGCGGGATATTTATCTTTCTGAGAAAATAAAGTCCTCCCATGGTGACAGGGTGGTTGCCGTTGTCGGTGCCGGGCATCTGCAGGGGATTAAAAAACAATTTTCTCAGGATAATCGAGAGGAGATTGCCTCCATATCAATCATCCCTCCTGTCTCTAAGAGTTGGAAGACCATTGGTTGGCTTATCCCCTGTTTGATTTTGGGCTCTCTGGTGACTATTGGTGTGCAAAAGGGTTCGGATGTGGCCGGGGCGAATCTTCTTTTTTGGATTTTGGCAAATGGTATACCCTCTGCCATCGGTTCTGTTTTGGCCCTTGGTCATCCTCTGACAACCTTGGCGGCATTTTTGGCCGCACCGATAACAAGTTTGACACCGGTGATTGGGGCTGGTTATGTAACTGCTTTTGTTCAAGTTATGCTGAGGCCTCCCGTGGTTGGAGAGTTTGAATCCGCGGGGCGTGATGTGGCCAAGATGTCGGGTTGGTGGAAAAACAAACTCCTTCGTGTTTTCTTGATTTTCTTTCTCACAGGGCTTGGTTCAGCCGTTGGAACTTGGGTTGGTGGATATGAAATTGTTAAAAACCTTGTCACTTAATGTTTCTCGTGTATATTCTCATGCCGCTATCATCTCATAGAGGTTTATGTTGGCGAAAAATATTTCGCTCATATGTTGCAAACAGGCCATATAGGAGCTTTGTTCCGTTGTATGGTACGTTGTATTGTGGTTAGCTAGTGATGTAACATTGGTTAAATATGGTACTTAATCATTTTTTAATAAGGACAAAACAATGTCTGATATGAAACAAGATGTCGAAGAACTCGAAGGGGCGCCCGTCCTCAATAGTCGAGAAAAAAAATTTTTGAAGGGGCTTGCCCATTCCTTGGCCGTTGGTGTGCAGATTGGTAAAGAAGATCTGACTCCGTCGCTTATAGACGCCACCAAGCTTGAGCTTGATCGTCATGAGCTGGTGAAGGTGAAGATTGGCAAGAGCAGTGGTCTTGATAAAAAAGAGGCCAGTGAAAAATTGCCTCTGCTTACCGAAAGTAGCTTTGTTCAACTTATTGGTAAGACCATTGTCCTCTATAAAGAAAACAAAGAAATTGTCAAAGACAAACGTATTCGCTTGCCACGCTAATGCGGCAAAACCATTCATCTTTGCCGTATTGCAATGCCATATTGTCCTTGCTCGGTAATTAAAGTAAAGCGGATTTTTATGACAGAGTATATAAGCAAATCGGAACGTAAACGACGATTCCGCCACGAAGAGCTAGCCGCTGAAGAACTTACTAAGTTATCGGCCAAACAACTCGCCCTCCTGCCTGCTGAGCAGGAGGTGAAGGACGTGATTGTCTCCTGTCGCAAACTCAAAGGCGGCGCCCTTAATCGTGAAATAAAGCATTTGGCTAAGGTAATGCGTGGAGGTGATATTGACGCACTTTTTAGCTTTTTGGAAGATCGTAAGGGCTCCTCGCTTAAAACAGATCGTCTTCTTCGTGAGGCAGAGCGTTTGCGTGATACCATTATAAATGAGGCGGTTGACGATCAACATGACTGTCTGCGTAAGGGTATGCTGTGGGGAGAAGATTGGCCTTCCAATGAGATTGAGGTGCTTGCCAAACGTCTGTCGTGGGTGAATGCCAATGATATACGTAGAGCTACCTACCTGTACGTTCGTACCAAGAAACATACCCACTATAAAGAGCTGTATAAGATAATAAGAGCCGCGCTTGAACGGGAAGAGATGACAAAGAAAAGAGCTGCTTAACGTCTCTTTTTTGTCTTTTTTATACTGGCAGAAATTCGAGGAATTCCACTCGTTCTATAGAGGGTGCGAGCCTTGAGATACCTTTTCTGCCAGTATCTCCTCGCAAGGCTTGACTGCATGACTCCACGTGAGCTTGATGCATGGATGAACTTTCCTCTACCGGTATAGATGCCGACATGTCTTCCCCCCTTCCCTATTTGAAAAAAAATAAGATCCCCGGGATGTAGCTTATTGCGTGGGATATATCGTCCTGTCCGTATCTGTCCTCTGGTCGTTCGCGGTAGGCATATGGCAAAGAGTTGTTGGTATACTTGTTGGGTGAAAGCTGAACAGTCTATACCTCGTCTTGTTTGTCCTCCGTAGCGATAGGGGGTACCCTCCCATTTTTGAAAAATAACCCCCAAATTTTTTATTATATTTTGTCGAGAGGGGTTGATCTGTCTTCGTTTTTTGCCTTGCTCTGAGCATCGTATGAGGGGGATTTGCCTCTGTATCTGAGTTAGTCGCTTATCTCTCTGCTCGATTGGCAGATGACTGCTGCATGCGCTCAGTAGGATGGCACAGAGGAGGAGCAGAGCCAGGGAAAGTCTGGCCCTGCCCATTTCAGGAGGGTTCGTAGAAGATTGCATGGGGGGCTTATGCTGAACCGTAGCTATGCAGTCCTGAGAGGAGGAAATTTACGCCGTAGTAGGTGAAGAGTACGCATAAAAATCCAAAGATAGCCAGAGTCGCAATACGGGATCCACTCCAGTCACGGGTGTATCGTACGTGGAGGGCAAGGGCATAGATGAACCAGGTGATAAGTGACCAGGTTTCTTTTGGATCCCAGCTCCAGTAGGTTCCCCAGGCAGAGTTTGCCCATATTGCCCCCGAGATAATTCCACAGGTCAACCAGATAAAACCAAAGACCATCATCTTATGGGTGAGATCGTCTATTGTTTCCAGAGACGGAAGACGTTTTGCTAGAATATTTTCTTTTCTGCCAGCTCTACCCTGCTTTATGAGATACATGGTTCCAAGTCCTGCCGCCAGGGCAAAACCTGCATAGCCGATAAAACAGGTGATAACGTGGGAGATTAACCAGTTTGATTGCAGGGCGGGGACAAGAGGGGTGATGGTTTTACCAACACCCCCAAAGGAGGCATAGGCCATGGCAAGAAAGGCGAGAGGCACAGTGAAGACACCCATGACCCGTGTTTTGTATTTCCATTCCATCAGGAGGTAGAGGAGGATGATTGTCCAGGAGAAGAATACAACGGATTCATACATATTGGTCAGTGGGGCATGGCCAATGCCCATCTGGTAGGATTCGATCCATCTCAGACCAATACCAATAGTTTGGGTAAGAAAGGCAATGGCTGTAAAAAAAGTGGTTGCCTTTGCCAGTTTAGGCAATTTAAAAACAAATATAATTGCATAGAGTATTGTGGCAAAGAGATATGTGAGTGTCGTAATTCCAAGAAGTTGCGAGCTATCCATAATTTCTGTTTTGGTTGTTGAAACTGGTTTATAAGATATTAAGGCTACTGTTTGTCTTGCTCAAGAGTTTGTAGGCACCGCGTGATCTTATTGAACTCTTTGTTAAAACCCGCCTTGTTCTTTGCTGTGAAGCCTGCAAGGGTGATCCTTTTGTTTTGGTCAATGATGAGCCAGATTTTACGATGTGAGGTGAAAAAAGAAATATAGAGGCCAATAATAAGAAGGATACAACCAAGATAAACACACCAGACCCCTGGATCTTTTGTTACCTGCAGGCCCGTTGCGTACATCTGTTTGGCTGATATTTCGTAGGTTGCGTTCAGGCCAGTTGTCTTTATGGTTTGGTTGTTGTCAAACCATATGGTCTGGGGCTTTGATTTGCCATCGAAAATCCAAAGCTTAATGCGTTCAACATGCTTGTCGGTGGCGATGACGTTGATTACTCCAAGTTGCAGGCCCTCTTCTTGCCACTCTTCCTGTTCTTGGAAGTCAAGTTTGAAGGCTTGTTCATTGCCGGTGTCGCTTCTTTTTATTTTAAGCATAAAGGTTTGGAAACCCTCATAGCTTGCCTGATAAAAGGTGAGGCCTTTGTAGTGAAGGGGGCTGTTGACTTCAATTTCCTGGCTCAGAGTTTCCTTGCCATTTTCTGAAATGGTGAGATGGGAGCGGTAGGTCTTGGGCATTCCCGTATCATAATATTCTATGGCGAAGGAATCACAGGCAAGCTCGAAGCCCAGAGGGATTGGTCCGGACTTGTCTTGAGAGTATATTTCTCTGGTGGCTCCTCCCTCGGCAATCATGACAGAGCCCTTGTAACCGGCGATATTGCCAATCATGGCTCCGACAAAGATTACCAGGATGGAAATATGGACAACATAGACACCCAGGTGGGACCATAGGGACTTTTGGCTAAAAAAGAGCTGATAGGATTCTCTGTTAAAATTTTGTCCCGGCCAACCAAGTTTTGCGAGAATTCTCTGGGGTTGTTGAGCTGTTCTCTTAGGAAGCTGAAAGCTTTGGCAAAAGGGCATGGCCTCTATTTTTTCGCGGGAGAAAGATCCGTTTGTAGCTCTTATCCTTCGCAAGGTTATGGGGAATCGATCAATGGTACAAATAATAAGATTGAGAGCAAGTAGACAGAGGAGGCCGGTGAACCACCAGGACGAGTACATTTCTGGGATGTCGAGCACCAAAAATATTTGTGTCCAGAAGTTGCCATAGGCTTCGAGATAAAAAGCCATGGGGCGGTGTTGGGGGATGACTGTGCCTATAACAGAGGTAGATGCCAGGGCAAAAAAAATGAAAATAGCCAATTGGACAGAGGCTAAAAATTTCCAAAGTGGATTAGTCGATTTCATAAAAATTTTATTTTAAGAGCAGAATGTCAAAGGAATAAGGGGAAATCTATTGGTCTTGATTGCTTGTAATTTTCTATCTATATGAATGCTACTACAACAGCTGTCAATTATACACAAGGCAGAGGATAGTTTGCAATCAAAATAGATCATAAAATTCTTTACCCCTGTTCTAATATGATTATGGCATGAATCTCGGTTTTTTGAGGCGTTATTGAGCAAGGGAGTCTCTTAGTAAATAAAATCTCTTGCCATTTATTTTTAAAAAGGGTAGTTAGAGAAGTTCTGAATTAAAGGATATTAACCAAATACTGTTATCAGTCTTGACTGATGTTTTGCAGTACAAGACGTCATATAAGGAGAATTAAAATGGCTAAGGTTTGTGAAATTTGTGGTAAGGGCCCTATAACTGGAAACAACGTGTCTCATGCTCATAATAAGACAAGAAGACGCTGGCTTCCAAATTTGAAAAAGGTTCGTATGGTAACTGCAAGCGGCGCTACCGTTCGTGGTAAAGTTTGTACCCGTTGCATTCGTTCAGGTGCTGTTGTTAAACCTGCATAATTGCATATGGTTTTGGTGTAGAGGCGAGGGGATTTTTATCCTCTCGCCTTTTTTTTTATCCACGCGTTACAGGCTTTTGAGGTATTTGAGATGAGTGAAGAAGAGATTGCATTTTTGTCGCTTGCCGAGGCTGTTGCTCTGGTCGGTGCCATTCAGGAAGAAGAGGATATTAGTGAGAAGGATAAGCGCATCCTGACGGTATACAGTGCCGATGACAGGGAGCTTTGTTGGTTTGATTTTGCCGAGGTCCTGGAGGATTTAGGGGCAGTTTCTAAGGAAGATGAGAAGGAAGCTGTACAAAATTACGTTTTAGCACGAATTCCTGCTTGGGCCCGTGAAATCTAAATGCCATAGGCGTCTCCTGTTCGGGTGAGGCTTATGAACAGACTGGACTCTCTGCTTGGATTGAAAAATTTTACTTGGGCCTGATTTCAGGAGAGGTGAAATTTTTTATCGCATTAACTATTACCTTCGAAGGTAAAATTTTTCATCCAAAGTATAAATTTGATGATAAACGGATTTTCCAAGGTTTCTCTATGCTTACCCCAGAACAATTATCCCGTTATAGTCGAAATATTCTCCTGCCGGATATCGGTCTGGATGGTCAGGAAAAGCTTCTTGCTGCCCGGGTTTTACTTGTGGGCCTTGGTGGTTTGGGCTCTCCTATTGCCCTCTATCTTGCGGCGGCCGGAGTTGGTACCCTAGGTCTTGTCGATAATGATTCAGTCGATCTCTCTAATCTGCAGAGGCAGGTTCTGTATGACTCCTCCTCTCTGGGGGGGGCCAAGGTTGATGCCACCGCAGCTCGTATAGCCTCTCTTAATATGGATGTGACAGTCCATAGATATCCGGTGCTTTTTGCTGAAGAAAATGGTGCCTCACTTGTTGCCGATTATGATTTTGTCATTGATGCAACGGATAGTATAGGAACAAAATTTCTCATTAATGATATCTGTGTCCGAGCGGGTGTGCCCTTTTGTCATGGCGGTGTATTGGAGTTCATAGGCCAGGTTATGACAGTTATCCCTGGGAAAACGGCATGTTATAGATGTTTTTTTAAAAATCCTCCCGTGGGAGATGGGGCCAAGAGATGTTCTCATGGTGGTATACTTGGCTCTGTTGCCGGGATAATTGGTTCCCTGCAGGCGACAGAGGCCTTGAAGTTTATCACAGGTGTGGGCGATCTGCTGACAGATTCTCTGTTTATCTGTGACCCTTCAGTAAATATGTTTCGTACCCTGCCCATCTCCTCTCGTGATGATTGTGAGGCCTGTGCTTCTCTTAAGGTCTAAACCTCTCTTTCTGCCAACCACTTATCTATTTTTTGCGGATGTAGCATGCAGGAGAGGGTGAGGGCGCAGTGCGGCGTTTTCTGTACCTCCTGCCCCTGGTAAATTACTGAGACAGGGCGGTCGGAGGAGACGACAATGATGATACTTGTGGGGTGGTGATAGGAAAAACGGAGGGCAGAGTTATAGCGTGCCCCGCGAGCCCTGTTCTCATTTTTTATTCGCGAGCCATCAAGCAGGCAGGCAAAGGCGTGGAGCTTGAGGTCGGGGCGGATATGCAGGGCACCGTCAACCTTTGACAGGGCACAGGCGAGTTGCAGCTTTTCTGGCTGTTGCAGGTCAAGGACAGGGTGAACGTTTTGTCCTTCAATGCCTATTGGGCTTGTGTGCAGGTCTATCACCAGACAACAGCCAAAACCCTTGTCCTGACCGTTGTGGACAATTTTTTCAGCTATCTGGAGAAGAGAGCTGCGTGTCTCTGTGTCCAGTGGGTAGTCGAGGAGGATATCCTCTACTTCGACCAGTTTTGCCCTGTAGGCATCTACACAATAGAGCCCATGAGCAAAACTACAGATGGTTTGGTTGTTGTAGGAGATGAAGCCGATTTTTTTTTGAAAGCTCACCGCCAGGCAGTTTTCCGGAATATCGTTGCCACAGATACCAAGAATTTTTTCCCCGTCAGAGACCAGATAGCCCTCGGAGTTTTCTACCGCCTGTAGCAGTTTTCGTACATGTTTGTAGTTGGCCAACAGGGGTGGTCTGTCCTCGTCAAATTGAGCAAGAAATGTCACCTTTGGTAGAATTTGTCTGGGTTCTGCAAAGATTATTCGGCCAAAGGGTCGGGCACCCTCTTCGTTAATTTTGGATATACCCAGTATCGCATAGAGGATGGGGTAGATGCGCATGTGGATATCGCAGCCAAGGCTGAGATTGAGGAGGTCAACAATGCTGTCGCGAACTGCGTGGCTCGCGTATTCTCGGAGAAAGTTTCCTGAGATGCCTGTATAAAACTCGGGGCGGGTTGTCAGGTCGTTTGATATGCACTGGGTTGCATGTTCTAACCAACATTCAACGGGTTCGGTGGAACATATATCTGGATGGTGTTCCGTAAACCATTTTTGGTAGAACATGGAGGGAGCTGTGCCTCCAAAGGAGATAAGGCCATCAAGGTCAATGTCTTTTTCTCCCAGGATGGTGTTGACGGTGGCAGCTGTGGTAGGGGGTTGTCCGTTACTGGGTTTAGTAAAAATGCTACGAATTTTTGGGGCGTGTCCTCCGAGGAGGTCTTGGGGGTCAAAGATATAGATGTCAGAATTTTCGGTTAGACTGAAGATGGCAGCGACCCGACTGCTATGGCCGGTGAAGAGAGACAGTCCTTCGCGAATGCCTCGGAGGGTATCTGTTAAACAGCGTTGAGCGAATTTAAAATTTTTGGCGGCTTCAATCATGGTAACTTTCCTTTGACACCGTATTTGAGCAATTAGTGTACGTTATGCTTCCCATAATAACATAGCTTGGGGTGTTTTTTGAGATTTTAATTTTATATGTCTTGCCGTGGGGTGGACAGGGGGAAGAAATGTTAAGTAGTTTTTTTTTGCAGGGGATGATGGTGGGAGCAAGTCTTATTGTCGCCATTGGCGCCCAGAATGCCTTTGTCCTCTCCTGTGGTATCCGTAAACAGCATCAATATGCTGTGGCGGCGACCTGTGCTTTGTGTGATACAGTTTTAATTTTTCTTGGGGCAATGACGACGGGGAAGGTTGTGGGGATGAATCCGGGCTTACAGACGATTGCCGCCTGGGCGGGAGCAATATTTTTACTCTGCTATGGTTGTCGTGCCCTCTATTCAGCCATAAATTCTTCGGCTGTTCTTCGGGCGGAGAAAAAACAATGCACAGGTCTACGCTCAATCGTCCTGCTCACCCTTAGTATCACTCTGCTTAACCCTCATGTCTACCTTGATACAGTCCTCTTGCTTGGAAGTATTGCAGGGCAACATGGCGAAGATGGTAAGTATGTCTTCGCCCTTGGAGCGGCGACCTTCTCTTGGTTGTGGTTTTTTGCTTTGGTGCTTGGCGGCAATAAACTTGCCAGGTTTTTTAAAAATCCCACAGCCTGGCGGGTTTTGGACGCTCTTGTCTGTTTAACCATGTGGGCTATTGCCTGGCATCTTATTGCCGGTCAGTAATAGTAATACTATCACCACTCAAAGCGAAGGACATTGTCTAGGGCATCAGCCTTTGCCACTCGTATCTTCACTCTCTGTCCGGGGCTTATTCCGCCCGTGGCAGGGAGTTCGACATCAAGAAGGATGTCGGTTAAGAGCAGGTTAGTTCTCTTGGGGCCGGCCTGGATGACCAGGGCCTCCAGGTATTGGCCCTTGCGTTCTTCAAGATAACAAAGAAGCCAGTAACGATGGCGTTGGTGGCGGACATTATTAGCCCGCGATAGTGTTCTTGACATTACCGCTGTGAAATCAGAACACATATCTTCAGTAAAACGTGGTTCCTGTCTGCGAACAATGGAGTGCAGTTGGTGTTGCATTACCAAGTCGAGTAATCTTCTGATGGGTGAGGTGATGGTGGTGTATTGACTGACACCCAGACCGCTATGGGATTTTGCCACGGTGGAGAGTTCTCCGCGGGGCAACTGTTTGCGTTGTTTGGTGTTCTGGAAGAGATCATCGTCTGTGCCATGAACGATACGGTTTTTAAGCTCTGGCTGTGATCTGTAGATACCGGGAACCATACGGTCTGCGACATATCTGGCACTTTCGCTATTGGCAAGAATCATCATCTCTGAGACAAGGACCCGGGCCGGGGTATTACTTTTTGCTAGTTGAACATGAACCTTGCCCTGATTGTCAATGAAGATATTTACATCGGGAAAGGGGAGAAGGAGTGCGCCATTATCAATACGCCTCTGGCGTAGCCTCTGGCTAACCTTGTTGAGCATCTTGATTTCGTTATCATCTTTTAGCATGCTGTCGGCCTCCTCATAGGTGAGGCGACGGGCCACTTTGATAATAGAGGGGCGGATGCGAACCCGAAGCACTTCGGCCTCGGGGGAGAGCAGGATCATAAAGCTGAGTGCTGCCCTGATCTCACCTTGAATAAGACTGCATATTCCTTGGGAGAGATGGCGGGGTAACATGGGGATCTGTCCCTCGGGAAAATAGATGGATGTGCCGCGTTGCATAGCCTCCTGAAAGAGAGGGTCTCCAGGGCGAACATAGTGGGCAACATCTGAAATATGTACACCGACCAGGTAATTTTCCCCATCCTTTTCAATGGTCAGGGCATCGTCAAAATCCTGGGTGGTGGGGCCATCAATGGTGATTGGCTTGAGGTGGGTATAGTCAATACGGGCGGGATCATCAAAGAGCTTGTCCATATCTGTCTGGAGGATCTGTTCGGCCTGTTGTCGTGCCGCCAGAGAGAAGGCTACCGGAATCTCACTGCGTAGAAGTGGGATGTTCTCGTGGGAACTCCAACGACCAGACTTCTCCATAAGAGAAAAGGGGGCATGGGGATGGTTTAATGAGGCCTCCTTGAGCAGTAGCTTTGCCGTTGCCGCCTGTTTAAAATCGCTACCAAACAGGTAGAAATCTCGAATAATGTCGAGTGATTCGGTAAAGAAACTGCCGTATTCATTTTCCAATTCTTCAACGTTTTGCAAGTCGTAGAGGCTACGCAGGAGTTGGCTACCGTCCTTTACCAGACGAGCCTTCTTTTCCTCTGCAACCTGCTGCATACGAAGCTGTGCAATCTGTTCAGCGTTGTTGATTCGAACTCTACCCTCTTTGTATTTAAAGAAGAGCTTGTCGGTAAAAATACAACGTAGAAAGGAGCAAATGAGGTCGTCATCGACCTCTTTGCCAAAGGCAAGTTCTGCCAGAAAGGCAGGTGAAAATACGGAGGTGGGCTCGTCGGTGGTAAGCTCCCAGAGCTCTTCAAGGTTGACCTCTTCCATCAGCTCTGCTCGTTTAGCTGTTGTTTCAAGCAGCTTTTGCGAGATCTCTGCCCGGCCGATGCCTACGTCATATGAGCTGGTAGAACAGTGGATTACCCTGGATACCGGGAGGTTGAATTCGCAGGCCTGTTTGGGAGAGGAGGCGCAATCGTTTTGGTTGGCTTTCGGTTACAAGGGCGCAGACAAACTTGCCGTTATCAATGTACTCTACAATCTTTCCGGTATTGATCATTATGGGAAGTTACTCTTCTTTGTTGGACTTTTCCTGGAAGAAAAAGGCAAATTACATGTACGCTTTCTTGGCCGTGGATAGTATACTTCTAATATGTAGAACTTTCCAGAGCATGAAGGCTGCTTGTTTATTGTATATTCAGCCTATTATAGTGCGAAAATAGAAAATCATCACTTTATAAATTTTTTTTATGCAAAATAATGAATACAAAACCCTAGATGACTTTCTAGGAAAAGATGTAAAGTCGGGAATGGTCGCTATTGTAGGGCCCCCTAATGCCGGTAAATCCACCTTGATGAATCAACTGTTAGGACAGAAGATTTCCATCGTTACCTCTAAACCACAAACCACTAGAAATAGAATTCTTGGTATTGTTAACGACGATGCCTATCAAATTGTTCTCCTGGATACTCCCGGCCTGCACAAGGCTGATGAACCGCTGAATATTGAAATGATGCGGGTAGCTCTTGAGAGTCTGAGCGAAGTTGATGCGGTACTTTTTTTGGTGGATGTCTCTCTACCCCTCCCTCCTAAGGCGCTGGCCAAACAACGGGAAGAGTTAGCGGGCTATATGGAAAAAATAGAGAGTCCTGCCATACTTGTGCTTAACAAGGTTGACCTGATTGATAAGCAGAAGCTGTTGCCGATGATAGAGAGTTATGCAAAACTCTTTCCTTTTAAGGCGGTTGTGCCTATTTCTGCCTTGAATGGAGATGGGGCGGATAATCTCCTCAAGGAGATTCTCGAGCTTATTCCGGTGGGGCCACGTTATTTTCCTGAAGATATCCCCACCGATGCAACGGAGAGATTTTTGGCGGCCGAAATTGTCCGGGAAAAGGTTTTTCTGCTGACGGGTCAGGAGCTTCCCTATTCCGCTGCGACACTGGTGGAGTCCTTTAAGGAAGATGAGCAGAAAAAGCTTATTACTATCCATGCCACCATCGTTGTTGAGCGTCCATCACAAAAGGGGATGATCATTGGCAAGGGTGGACAGAAGTTGAAACAGATAGGCACGGCGGCAAGAAAAGACATCGAGGCCTTGCTTGGATCCAAAGTACTGCTTAAGCTATGGGTCAAGGTAAAGAAAAAGTGGGCTGAAGATGAAAATTTTTTGAAAGAGCTTGGCTTTTAGCGCTAGTTTGTCTCAGGTAATTCTGTGATTTTTTGTAAATTCTCCTGTTTTCCTTTTCAGCGGTAGCAGGAGAGTTCTTTTTTCTCAGTATGCAAGGTCTTTGCCTGCTGTTCAGGAAGAGGTTATTTTTGCTTGTGTCCGCCCTCTAGCTCCCCGTTTTTCAGTTTTTTTCTGTGCTAGTTTTGCTTTTTTGACGGAAGTCCTTGCTTTTCTCTTTCTATTGGGATAGAGGATACCCCGCTTATTCTTTTCGGTCATGTCTTGTGAGTTGTGCCTACAAGTTTTGAGATAGTTGTTATCTTTTGTTACTTCCTTCCTCGCAAGAACGAGCACGCATGGAGGTACTTGGTGTTTTTGTATGTACTTCCCCCAGAGATAAAAGAGAGACGAGTACCGTCTTTCTAAATCGTGCAATTGGTTCCGATTGATTTTTACATGAACTTTTCATGCCGTAAGGCTTAAGGGTTCATGATATCCGGCATTGTGAAAATGCCTAGCCCTATAGAGGTAATTGAATGACAACAGTTTCAACAGATGTAACAGGTTCAACAGACACAGCAAGTTCAATAGATGCAGCAGTTCCATCAGCTCCAGTAGCTCCAGCAGCTCCAGTAGCTCCAGCAGCTCCAGTAGCTCCAGTAGCTCCAGTAGCTCCAGTAGCTCCAGTAGCTCCAGCAGTTTCTTTTACTGATTTTAATTTAAAATCAGACCTTGTAGCAAATCTTGTAAAACTTGGCTTTAGCCAACCTACACCTATCCAAGAGAAGGCCATTCCTCTCCTTCTAGCAGGTTCTGATCTGATAGGTCAGGCTCAAACCGGAACAGGTAAGACCGCAGCTTTTGGTTTACCACTTCTAAATAATATTGATTTTTCTAAAAAATGTGTGCAGGCCCTTGTTCTTGCTCCAACCCGTGAGCTTGCCCAGCAAGTAGGTGATGCTCTTGCCACTTATAGTGGTGACGATGGTCGCAATGTTCTGGTTGTGTATGGTGGTTCGTCTTATCAAGCTCAGGTAGGTGGACTTCGCAGGGGTGCGCGTGTTGTTGTTGGTACTCCTGGACGATTGCTTGACTTAATCCGTCAGGGATCTCTGAAGCTTGATCAGCTGAAGACCCTTGTTCTTGATGAAGCGGATGAGATGCTCAGTATGGGCTTTATTGATGATATTGAAACAATTTTGTCACAAACACCGAAAGATCGTCAAACAATGCTTTTTTCTGCGACCCTTTCTTCTCGTGTAATGAGTATTGCCAATCGTTATCTTCATTCGCCTGAGTCTATCTCTATCAGTCCGAAGCAGATGATCGGCTCTTCCATTGAGCAACGTTACTATCTTATTAATAATAGTGATAAAATTGCTGCAATAACAAGAGTATTTGAAGTAGAGACTGTTGAAAGCGCCCTCATCTTTGCCAGAACTCGTGCAACGGTTAGTGAGCTTGCAAACGAGCTTATTTCCCGTGGATTTGCTGCAGAAGGTCTTAGTGGCGATTTGAGCCAAGAGGCTAGAACACGAGTTTTGAGTCGTTTTAAGAAGGGTCAGATCAAGGTACTTGTGGCAACAGATGTTGCGGCTCGTGGTCTTGATATTGACGATATTTCTCATGTTTTCAATTATGATCTGCCAGAAGATCCTGAGGTTTATGTTCATCGTATTGGTCGTACCGGTCGTGCTGGTCGTAGTGGAACCGCTATCTCACTGGTAACTCTTCGTGATCGTTGGATGCATCGCCGTATAGAGCAATATACTGGTAAAAAATTGATCAAGGGCGAGCTTCCCACCGTTGAGCAGATTGAAGAGCATCGCAACACTCAATTTTTAGAGCGTCTTGATGTATGGATCCGTCGTGGTCGTTGTCGTGGTGAGAGAGAGATTGTAGAGGCTCTTGTTGAGCAGGGAATGGATCCTCTTGATGTTGCTGCTGCTGCCTTGAAAATTGTTCGTAAGGATGAGACCAAGCGTCCAATTGATCCGATCAAACCTGTTATTGAAGATGCAGGCGGAAGAAATCGCAAGCGCGGTGACAGAAATGATCGTGGTGCTAATGGTCGAGGTGATAGAGGCGGTCGATCTGATAGCCGTGGTGGACGTCCACAGGGCCGTCGCGATGATCGTTTTGCTAAGGGTGGTGATAGAGGCCCAAAGAAAAAAGGCGATGATGTCCGACAGGTTAGCGACAAAGATATGGTGCCTCTTACCCTTGATGCTGGTAAAAAAGACGGTGTTGCGGTAAATCATATTGTGGCCTCCTTGTCTCATTTTGCAGGAATTTCTTCTCGGGAACTTGGAAAAATTCGTATTAATGAAACCCATAGTAGTATCGACGTGCCAAAGGGTTTGGTTGATAAAATGCTCTCCCATAACGGTAGCTACCGCATCTCCAAAAAAGCGGTAAATCTTACCCACCAATAGTCAGTTTTACCGAGGTCACCTCTTGGGTGGCCTCGGTATCCTCTCTCTCTCCTCCGCTTTTTTCTGGATCCCTTCCGGTTCTATTTGCTTTTCTTTTTTTGTAAAATTTATTATTTAGTTTAAGTATCTTGTTTGAGGATCTCCGCTTTTTTAATATAGTAATGTCTATTATTGCGTGACTGTACGGCCTTTCTTCTTTTTTTTACGCCTGTTAGCTCACATGGCTTTACCTTGTGTTTGTTGATTGATATTATTGGCTTATTGAAAAAAACAGCTATATAATCTATTTTCCATCATATAAAGAGTAATTGTTATGCCGAAAAATAACTTGCTACGTACCCTGCCTAAGGTTGACGAAAGTATCGCGCAGCTGCGTTCTACTGGTGTTGCCTATTCTTCCGATTTTGTCTTGAAAAAATCTGTCCAGACCTGCATTGCTCGTGAACGTCAGGGGATTCTTGCTGGGAAAATAACAGAGAAAAGGGCAGAGGACTCCTGGCATGCCTGCTTTCTAAAAGAACTCAAGGAGAGGCAGGCCCCTAATCTGCGACGGATGATCAACGGTACGGGGGTTGTTATTCATACAAATCTTGGCCGCTCTCTTTTATCCTCCCAGGTAGCAGAACGTCTCGCTCAGACGGCAAGCTATTACTCTAACCTGGAATTTGATTTGGCAACGGGTAAAAGAGGGAGTCGTTATAGTCTGGTCGAAGATACTATCTGTGAGTTAACCGGTGCCGAGGCGGCTCTTGTTGTTAATAATAATGCCGCCGCAGTTTTCCTTGCCCTCGATGCCCTTTGTCGTGGTACAGAGGTTATTGTCTCTCGGGGGCAACTTGTGGAAATTGGTGGATCTTTTCGGATACCAGATGTGATGGCAAGAAGCGGTGCAGATCTGGTAGAGGTCGGTGCCACCAACCGAACTCATCTCTATGATTATGAAGATGCTATCAGCGAGCAGACCTCTATGCTGCTTCGGGTGCATACCTCAAATTTTCGGATAATAGGCTTTACCTCTGAGGTGCCTGCTGAAGAGATGGTGGGGCTTGCTCGAAAAAAAAACCTACTGACCATGGAAGATCTTGGCAGTGGCTCCCTCATTGACCTCACCTCCTATGGTTTTCCTAAGGAGCCTACTGTGCAGGAACTGGTTAAGGCCGGTGTTGATGTGGTGACCTTTAGCGGTGATAAGCTACTCGGCGGTCCCCAGGCTGGTATCATTGTTGGCAGTAAGTCGGTCGTTGAACGCATCAAGAAAAGCCCAATGAACCGGGCCTTTCGGGTGGATAAGTTCACCCTTGCCGCCCTGGAGGTGGTGCTCCGTTCCTACTACGATAGCCGGCAGGCTTTGCAGGAGATACCAACCCTCCGTATGCTGACGACGGGCAAGGATGTCCTCTTAAAGAGGGCACGGCGTATTTCTCGCAGGCTCTCAGCAAAACTTAAAGAAAAATGTACGCTTCGAATTGTGCCAACCATGTCCCGGGTCGGAGGAGGGGCCTTTCCCGAGCATGATCTTGCCAGCTGGGCGGTGGCGTTTAGACCGGAGCATATCAGGTTAAGCGAGATTGAAAAGAGGCTGCGAAAGCTCAATACCCCTATTATTGGTCGCTTGGAAAATGAAAAGTTTCTTCTGGATGTGCGAACCATCCAGGATGATGAAGTGGGACTGCTCTGTTCCCTTTTGTTAGAGTTCTTTTTGGAGGCTAGCTAGATGCTGATCCCTTTTCCTTTACAATTGGAGGATAAAACGCTGACTGCTGAAGATTTCAGGAGATTTTCCACCTATTTCAGAGAGATAATTTTAGAACTTGTACCAACCAGTGTAGAGGTATCCTTTGCCGATGCCACCGAGAGATCTGGCCATCCTCAACAAACAGACGAATCCAGGCGTTTAGATTTCGCCTATTTTGCGGATGAGTGTCTGCTTCTCTCCTTTATGTTGGCTAGTGAAGAGGTTGTCTTAGCTGTTGTCGAGGGTATTGATCCCTTTGTGGCAGAGAGGTGTACAGAGGATTGGCTAGAGAGGATCCATCATCTTATTCAGAAAAAATTTCTTGAGGAAAAAGAGAGACGGGTGGACCTGCAAACGGGCCTTTTGAATTTGTCATCACTTGAATTTTTAGTCGAAGAGCCAAGGTTTCGGCAAAATGGTGGGCTGCTCTTTATAGAAATCCCCCCCCCGCGTTCAAGGAGTCGATACGGCTATATTCATGTGCAAAAGGCAAGCCGGCTATTGCAGTCTTTCGTTAAAGATATAGGGCTATTGCATTATATGGGGCATAGCCTTTTTGCCCTGTTGGTAGACGTCGATCCTCTGGCCTATACAGCACAACTGCTGGGATATTTGAGAAGAGAGGGGTGTCGCCGTGTCCATATCGGGGTTGGCTCTACGCAGGCCCAAGAGAACTTTGGCGTCAGCGGGCGATTGTTGCTTGATCAGGCCTGGACGGCTCTACAAGAGGCCTATAGCCGGGGACCATATAGCTTTTGTGATTATACAACCCTGGCCTATCCTCATCGACATCCACTGGCCGAGCCTGAGGCAGCTGTCCGGAAAAGGATTCAGCGGGCAGAGCGTAATTTGGAGAAATTTTGTCTTGTCCTTTTTAAGAAGGATCAGGTCTGCCGTCGGAGCCTGGAGGATCTTTTTCTCGGCCCTGAGGATATGGAAATTTTTGTCTGGCAGGAAGAGTTTTATGTGCTCCTGCCAAATTTCACGGCAGAGCGGGCTCAACTCTGGGCCAGTGATATGGTGGTTCGACTCTCTGCCCGGAAAACTGCTGTATCAGCTGGAGTTGGGCATTTTCCTTATCAAGATTTTTCTGCAAAAGAGACCCTGGGCCATGCCAAAAAGGCCCTGCTTCATGCCCTCTTTTATGGCAAAAAAACAGTTACTCTCTTTGGTGCTGTCAGTCTTAATGTCAGCGGTGATATCTACTATGCTGAAGGTGACCTTGTTCGGGCGGTTCGGGAGTATAAGGCCGGTTTGGTCTGTGATTCCAGTAATGTAAATTTGCTTAACAGTTTGGGTGTTACCTATGCCATGATGGGCAATCGCTTAGCTCTCTCCTGTTTTCAAGAGGTTCTGCAACTGGAACCGCGAAATTTTATGGCTCTTTACAATAGTGGATTATATTACCGGGCTACTCATGATTTTAAAATGGCTATTGACTGCTTTGAACAGGCGATTCATCTCCTGCAGGAGTCGGGTGGTGAAGAGAAGATGCTCAGGGATATTTCTCTGCAACTTGGTATGTTGTGTAGTGAGGAGGGGGACGGCAAACGGGCCCTGGAACTGTTGCTGCCTCTTGCTCAGGGAGAAAATGATTATTTGTTGGATGATATTTTGTACTATATTGGAAAATCTTATAATGATATAGGAGAATCTAAAAAGGCCATTGCCTGGCTACAACGAGCTGTTCATGCGCACTGCTTAGAAGATAAGACTATGAGTCTGCTTGGTTATCTCTATTTTTGTGAGGGGGAAGGCAATGAAGTTGCTCTCTCTCTTTGTCGCAGGAGTGTTGAAAAAAATCCCGTTGATCCGCTATTGAAGCTTCGTTTGGCGGAGGTGCAATTTGCCTGTGGTGAGGTGGAAGAGGCCCTCTGTCTTGCTCGAAAATGTTTGTCTGGAAAAAAAGTCCAGCGAGAGGCCAGAAAAACATTGGCAAAGATGTATACTGATTTAAAGGAGTATGCAAAGGCTCGTCGTCTGCTGCCAGAGTAGTAGATCCATGGATATTGCTATTTTCATCTTAGAAGGGAGGATGTATGGAAAAGAAGGTGCCTAAGCCAAAAAGTCTCGATATTGTTTGGAGAACAATAAGCAGGGAGATTCCTGGAGAATGTTTCGCATTATGGGGGAATTTGCCGAGGGCTTTGAATCAATGGGTGCAATTGATGCCCCTGCGATAACAATTTTTGGTTCTGCCCGTACCTCCCCTGCTGACAAACACTATAAGGATGCTGTTATCTTGGCAGAAAAAGTGGCCGATGCAGGATGGGCTGTTATTACAGGTGGCGGTCCCGGCATTATGGAGGCCGCTAATAAGGGGGCCTATGAGGCTGGTGGGCTTTCAGCGGGATTGAATGTTGATCTTCCCCATGAGCAGGAGAGTAACCCCTATTTGAATTACGCCCTTCATTTTAAGTATTTTTTTGTTCGTAAGGTGATGCTTGTTAAGTATTCTCGTGGCTTTATCTGTATGCCGGGGGGCTTTGGCTCAATGGATGAACTGTTTGAGGCCCTCACCCTTGTGCAGACAAATCGTATAGCCCCTTTTCCTATTGTTCTCTATGGCAGTGCTTTCTGGGGAGGTCTGGTTGAGTGGATGCGGGACGCCATGCTTTCCCATGGCAATATTGATGCGGCAGATTTGGATGCCTTTGTTGTGCTTGATGACCCCGATGAGGTGATTACCTATTTGAAAAAAAATATGCTACCAATTTAATATTCTGGCATTTGTTGAAAAATTTATGTGCGATTTTGTAAGGAATAAGAGAGGCTATGGCGCAAATAGACGGTTTTTTTAAATTGATGAATGATGAAGGCGCTTCGGATTTACATATGGTTGCAAATCAGCAGCCCGTGTTGCGTATCCGTGGTGACATGGAGCGGGTAAAATTTAAAAAACTGGGAAATGACGAATTGCGGGCAATGCTCTATGAAATTTGCCCGGAAGAGAAAATCAAGTTATTTGAAGAGACGGGAGATATTGATTTTGGTTATGAAATCCCTGGACTTGCTCGTTACAGATGCAATTATTTCCAACAAAAATATGGTGTCGGAGCTGTCTTTCGTGAAATTCCCAGTGAGATTAAGACCTGTGCTGAATTGGGGCTTCCTGATATAATTTGTCGACTTGCCCATCTGCCCAAGGGGCTTGTCCTGATTACCGGGCCTACTGGTTCTGGTAAGTCGACGACTCTGGCTGCTATCATTGATGAGGCAAATAAGGTCCGTAAGGATCATATTCTTACCATTGAAGATCCGATAGAGTTTGTTCATCGCAGTCAGAGATGTGTGGTTAATCACCGGGAGGTGGGAACGCACACAGACAGCTTCGCCACAGCCCTTCGTGGCGCCCTGCGTGAAGATCCCGATATTATCATGGTAGGTGAGCTGCGTGATCTGGAAACGATCAAACTTGCCATGGAGGCAGCGATGACAGGTCACCTGGTTTTTGGCACCCTGCATACCATTAATGCCATGAAGACCGTTGACAGAATTATTGAAATTTTTCCGGCAAGTGAGCAGGGTCAGGTACGTTCCACCCTTGCTGATTCGTTACGGGCAGTTGTCTCCCAAACGCTTTTTAAGCGAACCGATGTGAAGGGGCGTTGTGCAGCCCTGGAGATTTTGATTGCAACCCCGGCAGTCCGTAACCTTATTCGTGAGGCAAAGACATTTCAAATTATCTCTTCTATGCAGACAGGGAAGAAATTTGGTATGAGAACCCTCGATGATTCGATCATGACCCTTTTAGAAAAGAAGATGATCAGTGCAGAAGATGCATATTCAAATGCCGGTGATAAGAGTAAATTTGTTAAATTTCTGCGTAAACCGCCCAGTGATTTCACCGAAATGTAATGAGTGCCAGGGGAGGCGTCACTGCACTGGGACGAAGGCGAACTCTGTTGTGGGGAATTTATCGCTCACCAAGAGAAACCCTTTGTCCTCCAGGCGGACAATTCCCTCCCAATTTCTGCTCTTACCGGGTAGCGGCTTTAGGGTAATGGCTGCTTTTTTTGTCCGTTTGATTGCCTCATCCTCATACTGCAATTCTACAATTCTCTCTAATCCTCCTGGATTGAGGCCTATCTCATCTTCTTGTAATATATCTGGGTCGCCTGCCAGCTTTTTGTCTCCCCTGTAAAAATAGTTGATTACCCAGAACTTATTGTTCTTATCTGCCGCAGTGGCGTCTGTAACTCTGTATGGCAGGGCAGGAAAGGGGATGTTGTTCTGGCCAGATCTCCTGAGACTAAATCCATGGGCAACAGGCCTTTGATTGACCGACTTTCCGTTAGCCTCATGAATAGAGTAGAGAGAGTGTCCTATAATTACCAATGATTCTTCACTCATATTGGGGATATGGGAGGGTGACTCGACTCGTATGGATCTCTCGATATCGACAAATGAGAGTTGTAGGCTGGAGAGGTCCTCTGCCATGGAGGCGGTAACAATTAGGGCATAGGCCTTGCCTGGACTTGGCTCCACTTCGATGGTGAGAAAGGCCGTATTACCGGAAAAGACAATTGCCTCATAACCCTCAAATCCCGGGAGGATATTCTGCAGATTTGGTCCCTTAAATTCAATTTCAAGGGGGTGCAGGACAGAACCATCTGTGATGGCCTTGTAGATATCTCTTTTATGGAGGGCAAAGATCCTTCCCCCTCCACTTTTCTTTGGGAAATTTGGATACTGTGGTAGGAAGATAAGATAGTCTTTAAACCATGTCAGGCCAGAGATCTCGGCCAAGCGGTTGCTGATGGGGCCTGTTAGCTGTAGCTTCTGTACCTCTTTCACTGCCAGCTCTTCTCTTGGGCCGTTTACGGTGCAAGAGGTGGTAAGGAGGAGCAGGATGAGGGACGGGAGAAGTCGTGATAGGACGAATATCTCCCGAATTTTTTCTATAGTTTTTCGCATGATCTGCTACCTTAGGCTGGTTTAAAAGGGGGGAGTGCTAGCTAGCCTCTGACTAGCCAGCACTTAGGGCCATCTTATTTTGCAAAAGGCCCTTAGGCGAGATGTGCGTTTATTCAAGGGTTGTGCTAAGGCCGCCACCGAGAACCTTGTAAAGGCTTACCTTGTTGGCAAGTTCCTGTCTCTTGATGTCAATTTTGTTCAGCTGGGCAGTAAAGAGGCTACGTTGGGCATCGAGCGCACTGAGAAAACTATCGATGCCCTGGGTGTAACGCATCATGGAGAGATCGTAGGCATTTTGACTTGCGTTCACTAACATCTCTTGGGCATTGAGCTGTTCGCCCAGGGTATCCCTTGCCACAAGTTGATCGGCAACTTCCCTGAAGGCATTTTGAATTGTCTTTTCATATTGAGTAACGGCAATTTTTTGCTCTACCTCTGCAACCTTCAGTCTTGCCCGGTTTTGTCCTGCATTAAAAACAGGAATAGATATCGATGGACCAAAATTCCACACTCCATGATTAAACAGGTTGCCAAGATCATTACTGGCATATCCCAGCTCACCCGTAAGGGCGATGCGCGGGTAGAAGGCAGCTCGGGCGGCACCAATATTTGCCCCTGCCCCCTTCATCTGATATTCGGCCTGTTTGATATCAGGTCGGTTGAGCAGTATCTGAGAGGGAAGGCCAACGGGGATCTCCTGGAGGAGGGCCACCTCCTGTAGGCTTTTTTGCAGGGGTATCTTGCTAAAATCTTTTATCCCTAGCAGGGCGACAAGGCCATTTTTGTCCTGTTGCACCAGGCGGGTATAGAGTGCCTGTTTTGTCCGGGATGTCTCCACTGCAATTTGCACCTGGGCAATATCAAGTTTTGTGGCAATGCCGTACTGGTAACGTTTCATGATGAGATCGCGACTCTTCTTCTGTGCCTTTAGGGTCTTATGGGAGAAGTTCAGGCTTTCGATATCACTGATAAGCTGCAGATAGGTATTTGCCGATTCGGCAATCAGGGCAATAGAGATACTTTTTTGAGCCTCCTCCGTTGCCAGATAGCTGTTTAGGGCGGCTTTACTCAAACTCTGAATTCTGCCAAAGAGGTCAAGCTCATAGGATGGCATTGTCAGGCCTGCTTTATACAGGTCCTGGGCAGGAGTGCCATCTGGTTGATAATTGGCAAACTGGCCTGAGCCAGTGGCATTGATCTTTGGAAAAAGATCGGCGCGTTGGATATTATAGGTCGCCCGGGATTTTTCAACGTTGAGCAGGGCAGTCTGTAAATCCTTGTTGTTGTCGAGGGCAAGTTGTACCACATCTCGTAGAGATTCTGAGAGGAAGAACTCCTGCCATGGAATGTTTATGGCAAGTTGGTTTGTATCTACTTCTGACTCTATGCCATATTCTCCCGCCTTCCAGGTAGCAGCAGTTGGTGTTTCCGGTTGCTGGTATTCTGGGATCAGCACGCATGAAGAGAGCATGGTGGCGGCTAAGAGCAGGGTCATATATCTTTTTTTCATTTATTCTACCTCGCTGTCTTTTTCGACGATTATCTCTTCCGGTTTTTTGCTAAGGGACATTTTTTCAACGATTACAAAGAAAAGTGGTACAAAAAAGATTGCGAGAAATGTCGCCGCAAACATTCCACCTATAACAGCTATGCCAATCGCATTTTGACTTGCGGCACCGGCACCACTGGATGTGGCAAGTGGTAGTACGCCAAGGATAAAGGCCATGGAGGTCATGATGATTGGTCTGTAGCGCAGTTCAAAGGCGGTGAGGGCCGCATCCATAAGGGTATGGCCGTCTTCGTAGAGTTCTTTTGCGAACTCAACGATTAAAATTGCATTCTTAGCGCAGAGCCCAAGGGTGGTGAGCAGGGCTACTTGGAAATAAATATCATTGTCCATGCCAAAGGCCGAGGTGGCGATAACTGCTCCAATAATACCCAGAGGCAGGACAAATAGTACGGAGAAGGGGATGGACCAACTCTCATAGAGGGCTGCTAGACTGAGGAAGACAATGAGAATAGAGATGGCGTAGAGGGCCGGAGCTTGGGATCCTGAAGCACGCTCTTCGTAGGAAAGCCCTGACCATTCATAACCAATACCCTCAGGGAGCTTTTTGGACATCTCTTCCATCTCTGTCATCGCCTCACCGGAACTGACTCCTGGTGCATTGGCTCCCAGGATGTTGATGGAGGCATAGCCGTTAAATCGTTCAAGACGAGGAGAACCGTAGTTCCAAGAGGTCTTGGTAAAGGCGGTAAAAGGAACCATTTTCCCCGAGGAATTTTTGACATACCACTCTTCGATATCAGTTGGTTGCATTCGTGATTTGGTAATTCCCTGGACATAGACTTTTTTTACTCTGTTTTTGTCCATAAAGTCATTGACGTAACTCGAACCCCACGCTGTTTGCAGGGTGTCATTGATATCGGCGATAGCAAGGCCAAGTGCTCGAGCTTTTTGGAAATCTATCTCTATCTTAAATTGAGGGACATCGTTGAGACCATTGGGGCGAACGCCGACCAATTTGGGGTTTTTTCTGGCCATGCCCAGTAATTGGTTACGTGCCTGCATCAGTTTGTCATGGCCAAGGCCTACATAGTCGATGAGCTGGAAGTCAAAACCCGATGCGGTACCAAGGTCGATGATGGGAGGAGGATAAAAAGCAAAGATCATTGCATCTTTCACCTCGGACATGGCTCGCATAATTTGATTTGCAATGGCCATAACGCTCTGGTCTTTTCCCTTTCTCTCTGACCAATCCTTCATATTGAGGAAGCCTAAAGCGGTATTTTGGCCATGACCGGCAAAGCTAAAACCGACGATGGTCATATATTGCTCGATGTTCTTGGTTTGTTCTGTTTGCAGGTAGTGATCAAGTTGTTTCATTGCAGCTTCTGTTCGTTGTGCTGATGCCCCGGCAGGGGTCGAGGCCATTACCATGAGAACACCCTGATCTTCGTCTGGTAAAAATCCCGTTGGCATTTTCATGAATAAAAAGCCAAGGGTAACAACGAGTAGGGCGTAGATGATAAGAAAACGGAAGCTGCGTTTGGCAATGTAGCCGGAGGCTTTTTTGGTCCCACTCCGTGCCCGGTTGAAGGTTCGGTTGAACCAACCAAAAAAACCAGTCGTTTTCTCGCCATGCCCCTTTGGAACCGGTTTTAAAAATGTGGCACAGAGGGTTGGGGTCAGGATCAGGGCGACGAGCACAGAAAGTGTCATTGCTGAGACAATGGTAATGGAAAATTGGCGATAGATAGCACCGGTAGAACCACTAAAGAAGGCCATGGGAACAAAAACAGCAGAGAGCACTAAAGCGATACCGACGAGGGCGCCGGTGATTTGATCCATGGATTTACGGGTGGCCTCTTTGGGCGAGAGTCCCTCTTCGCTCATGACCCTTTCAACGTTTTCTACCACAACAATGGCATCATCCACTAGCAGACCGATGGCAAGTACCATGGCAAACATGGTGAGGGTGTTGATGGTAAAGCCGCAGACATGTAAAATAGCAAAGGTACCGAGGAGAACAACCGGTACGGCAAGGGTAGGGATCAGTGTTGCCCTGAAATTTTGCAGAAAGAGAAACATAACAAGAAAGACGAGGAAGATAGCCTCAAACAGGGTCTTTACAACTTCTCTGATGGAAATTTTTACAAATGGCGTTGTGTCATAGGGAAAGCTGTACTCAACTCCAACCGGTAGGTATTCGGCCAGTTCTGCCAGTTTTGTTTTTACCCGAGCTGCGGTATCCAGGGCGTTGGCTCCCGTTGCTAGACTTATACCAAAGGCGGCACAGGGCTTTCCCATTCGTTTAATGATGGTGCCGTAGGTTTCAGCACCAAGTTCAACGGAGGCAATGTCGCTTAAGCGTACCTGAGATCCATCTGTGTTTACCCGCAGGATAATATCTTCAAATTCATCAACGGTCTTTAAACGTGACTGGGCAAGTACCGTTGCGTTGATCTGTTGTCCCTGCACAGCAGGCAGGCCGCCCAACTGTCCTGCGGAGACATCGATATTTTGTTCAGAGATCGCCGTCAGTACTTCATTTGTTGAGAGTTGAAAACTGTACATTTTTTGTGGATCGAGCCATATACGCATGGCGTATGGGTCACCAAAGGCCGTTACCGTACCGACTCCGCTAATCCTTGAAATAGGGTCACTTATTTGGGATGAGATAAGATCGGCAAGGTAGATCTGGTCGATATCTGGGTTGTTAGAGTAAAAGCTGGTTACAAAAAGATAACTTGTGGAGGATTTTTCAACAGTAACCCCCTGTGATTGCACCGCCTGTGGTAGCTGTGGCATTGCCGTTTGTACTTTATTCTGTACTTGAACCTGAGCGATATCAGGGTCAGTTCCCGGCTCCAGGGTAACTGTAATGGTTACCATACCTGCTGACTCACTGGTGGAACTGAAATAACGTATATTATCAATTCCGGTCAGTTCCTGTTCTATAACCTGGGTAACACTGTTTTGCAGAGTTTCCGCAGAGGCACCAGGGTAAAAGGCCGAGATGGAGACCTGAGGAGGAGCGATAGTAGGATATTGCTCTACTGGCATGCCGATGATGGCAAGGACACCCGCCAGCATGATGAGTAGGGCGATGACCCAGGCAAAAACTGGACGATCAATAAAAAAACGAGACATTGTCTATTCCTTAACAGAGAGTTTGGTGGAAGACTATTTCTTTGCCGTATCTTGAGGCGCCGTGATTTTTACAGTTGCCTCTGTTCGGAGTCGTTGGAAACCTTCAGTGATAACCTTATCTCCTGCCTTAAGGCCCTCTGTTACAATCCAGTTGTTGCCATAGGATTCACCCACCTTTATTGATACAGAAACGGCCTGGCTTTTATCGTTTATTGTCCAGGCAGAAACTTTTCCCTTCAGGCCACGAATAGCTGCCTGTTGTGGAATGAGAAGAACGTCTACTTCATCCAGAAGCAGGGTGGCATAGGCAAAAAGACCCGGGAAAAGGATCTGTTCAGGGTTGGGAAAGATGGCGCGTAGCTCTACGCTTGCTGTTGTAGGGTTAACGATAACATCGGAAAACTGCAATTTCCCCTGGTGTTGATAGATACCAAGGTTGCCGCCAAAATCGAGATTGACCAGAATTTCCTCGGTGTTTTTCGCCTTTTGTTTCATGACAAGTACCTTGTTACGTACCTCCTGCATGTCTATGTAAATTGGGTCGAGTTGGGTGATCTGGGCCATGAGTGGAGCTTGGTTTGCGGTAACCAAGGCGCCTTCTGTCACGTTAGATTTACCGATAAGGCCACTGATAGGGGCATAAACTTTGGTGTATTTAAGATTGATCTTGGCCGAGGCAACTGAAGCCTCTGCTATGGCAACATCCGCCTTTGCCTGTAGAAGTGCGGCCCAGGTATCGTCGTAGGCCTGTTTACTTACAGCATTGATCAGGACAAGTTGAGCATAGCGCTTTTCTTTGACATTTGTTGATTCAAGGTTGGCATGGGCCTTGAGTAGATCGGCCTTGGCACTATTGTAGACCGCTTGGTAGGGTGCAGGGTCAATTTGGTAGAGCTGGCTGCCTTTTTTTACCGCTCCTCCTTCGGTGAAGAGACGTTTTTTTATGATTCCTGTGACCTGTGGCCGTATTTCTGCCACCTTGTAGGCTGTGGCCCGGGCAGGAATCTGCTGGGTATATTGAATTGCGGTTGGTTTGAGGGTGATGGCAGAAACGGCAGTAGCTGGTGCCTTCTGTCCATCTTTTGTCGGCTCTTCGCTGGCAAAGGAGGAGAGCGGCGAGCAAAATACCAGGGCAAGGGCGAATCCTGTGCAATATTTAACAAATGACGTAGTCTTCATTGATAAGAATCCTGTTGAAGTGTATAGGAGAAACTTTTTAAAGTCACTCATCGTGAGCAATTTTAGATCAGGTTGCCTCCGGGGCAAGTGCTTTTTTCATAAAATTGAGGTAAGTGGGAAATAGATTCGGCGTAGGGGCTATTGTTAGTGTCATATGTCGATCAATCCCTATTGAGGTGGCAATAAAGAAATGCGCTGTTGTATGTGGATCCATCTCCCGGATAGAGCCATCCTCTATACCTCTCTTTATTAAATACTCAACCTGAGCTATAGAGGTGTCGAAGAACTCAAGAAATATTTTTTTTGTCTCCTCATGTTGGTAGAGCAGGCTTGGGACAAAATTGGGCAAAACAAAGACGAGGGTACTGCCCTCTTCACGGCGTAAGTCATTACAAAATTGGGCATATTTTATAAGAGCCTCCATGCCTGTTCCCTCGTTGGAGGGGAAGAATTTTATCGCCTCCAGCTGGGAGTTGATGATGGAAGAGAAAATATGCAATAATATTCCTTCCTTATTTGCAAAGTGGTAAAAGAGTGTCCCCTGTGCGACCTTTGCCTTCTTGCGGATATCCGAGGTGGTTGTTTCTCGGTAGCCTTTTTCGGTAAAGAGCTCTGTGGCGGCCTGGATAATAATTTCTTTTTTGGTCATTTTGTATGATAGTAAAAGTGTAAGGTATTAAAACGTCATTAATTATCTAATAATCTAGATATGATGTCAATAGAAAGCTGTGCTTTTATGTAGAAGACTGACCAGTCAGTCAAAACAAAACAGGCTTGATCTAAGGGGAAAGTTAGGAGGAAAGGTCTGCTGTGGAAAGTTTGCGCCTGCGATCAGGGCGCAAACTTTCTGTTAAGCTCTGTTGGAAATTATAGCTGGGCTAGGGCCTGCTTAAAATCGGCAATGATGTCATCTATTTTTTCAATACCAACACTTACCCGAATAAGCTGGGGCGTAATGCCTGCTTTTTCCAGGTCCTCGCTGCTGAGTTGGCGATGGGTCATGCTGGCAGGGTGGAGAACGCCTGTTCTTACATCTGCCACATGAACAACAATTGCGGCGAGCTGGAGGGAATTCATTATTTTTTCTGCGTCCTGGGCTGATCCTTTTACGCCAAATGTTAAAACGCCACTACCCGCACTGAGGTATTTTTTGCAGAGGGCATAGTTGGAATCAGCTGGGAGCATGGGGTACTTTACCCATTCAACCTTGTCATGCCCGTCGAGGAACTCTGCTAAACGGAGAGCATTTTCAGAATGGCGCTCCATGCGTAGATGTAGGGTTTCAAGGCCAAGGTTGGAGAGAAATGCATTTTGTGGTGTTTGATAGCAACCAATATCACGGATCCACTGAACTCTTGCCTTAACAATGTATGCTGCCTTGCCAAATGTTTCTGTATAGGAGAGGCCATGGTAGGAGTCATCGGGCTCAGTCAGGCCGGGGAATTTGCCGTTTGTCCAATCAAAATTTCCGGAATCAATGATAATACCACCCACACTGGTGGCGTGGCCGTCAATGTATTTTGTTGTTGAGTGGGTCACTATATCTGCGCCAAGCTCTATGGGGCGACAGAGAATTGGGGTAGGAAATGTATTGTCGACAATGAGAGGTACGCCCATTTCATTTTTAATGGCGACAAATTTCTCAAAATCGAGCACGTCGGTACCGGGATTGGAGAGACTCTCACCGAAAATGAGTTTGGTATTGTCTTTAAAGGCAGCCTTTATCTCTTCGGGACTGGCGGCAGGGTCAACAAAGGTTACTTCGATGCCCCATTTCTTCATACTGTGTTTGAAGAGGTTAAATGTACCACCATAGAGGGTGGCAAGAGCAATAAAGTGATCACCTGCCTGGCAAATATTGATCACAGAAATTGTCGAGGCCGCCTGTCCGGAAGAAACAGCAAGGGCACCGACGCCACCCTCCATTGCTGCAATTTTATCCTCAAAGACCGCGACTGTTGGGTTGCTGATGCGCGAATACATGTGTCCGGCGGCCTTGAGATCAAAGAGATCTGCAATTGCCCCTGCTGTATCATACTTAAAAGTGGTGCTCTGGGCGATGGGAACAATACGTGGCTCACCATTTTTAGGCTCATAGCCTGCCTGTACTGCAAGTGTGTCAATATGCCAGTTCTTCATAAATTGCCTTCTGTGGTTATGCCAACATTTCCCCCTCTGCTTGTCTGCAAAAGGGGTATTTTGTTGGCTTATGCTTGTCTTTTTTTTCAAGGAAAAGAAAATTATAAACGATCTCTTTTATCTGTCAACAAAGGAGAATAAAAAATGGTGCAAAAGCATATTTGCTTAAATAAAGTTTGCTCTTCCTCTTTTTTAGGCGATGAATATTCAGACAAGGGTCGGTTGATTTTTCGTCTCTTCTGTTGAAGAAGGCTATTTCGTAGAGCTGATGGCTCATTATTATATACCTTAATAGATTGTTATAGTTATATATCTTTATATGACAGGTCTGTTTTTTTGTAGATGAATAGAGGCATGAGGAATGAGTTTTTACTGCGACTCTTTCGGGGAAAAAAGATGCTAAAAAGTGCTATTTTCGGTGGAAAACTGGCGAAAGATAGTATAAGGTGGGCGATCTTCGTTTTTTTCATCTATTTTCTGAATGAATGGTGGTTTGATGGCCAGTTTGGTTGTTTTTTTTGCGTGGATGTTAGCGGGCTTTGTCAACAACATTGCGGGTTTTGGGGCTGCGATGGTTGCCATGCCCATTATTGCTATATGGAGTGCCGTGGTTGGCGAGAGTATTAGTGTCGCTGTGCCAAGCTGTACTCTTATTGTTTTGGCCCTGAATGTACAACTTGCCTGGTCACATCGTAGCTATATTCAATGGGCTCGGTTGAAGTATCTTGTCATTGGCGGGATTTTTGGTACCGCAGTTGGCATAAAGGTTTTACCCCTGCTTTCCGAGACAGTCCTCCAACTCTCCATGGGAATTTTTCTTATACTCTATGGCGGTCTAGGCCTGATTCGTCGAGAAAAAAAACAGGTTGCCATAAGTTCAGTTTGGGGACTTTTGGCGGGTATCCTGTCAACGATACTGGGATTGGCCTTTGGCTTTAATGGACCACCTCTTGCTGTCTATGTGGCTCTTACCCGTTGGCCGCAGGAGGCAGTTAAGGGGATTTTAAGTGCAGCCTTTATTCTTTCCTGCCTGATAATTCTTGTTGGCCAGATATTGACAGGCCTGCAAACTCTCACAACATTTTTAACATTTCTACTTGCCCTGCCTGGGGTACTCTGTGGTGGTTTTGTGGGAATCAGGGTGTCGAAGCGATTAGGTGAGCGCTCCTATAGAACTATTATTTTTGTCGGTCTTATCTTTATGGGACTTTCTCTGCTTGTGGCTGCGTTTTAACTTTAGTCTAAAGTGTTGATATATTTGTTTTAAATGTTTTATTAGTTAATAACTAAAAGGAAGGGAATTATGCGAAAAAGAGTTTTATTGTTTCTGACTGTGACAGCTTTGGTGGCAATTTGCCAACCAGCATGGGCAGCAGATTCGAGTCTTGGACCCCAGAATGCGGTAAAATTTGGTCTTTTTACCCTTGTACCACCGCTTGTTGCCATTGTTCTGGCCTTTATTACCAGAAACGTAGTGATATCTCTATTTCTCGGTGTGTTTTCCGGCGCTCTGATGCTTGAGACTAAGGGCCTTGATCTCTATCATGGCTTTTTGAATGGTTTCTTGCGTGTCTCCAATGAAATTCTTTCCTCCCTTGCAGATTCTTGGAACGCGGGTATTATTCTCCAGTGTTTGGCTATTGGTGGCTTGATTGCCCTCGTCTCTAAGATGGGTGGGGCTAAGGCCATTGCCGAGGCCCTTTCAAAGAAGGCAACAAGCCCAAGAAGTTCACAGTTTGTTACCTGGGTACTTGGTCTGTTTATCTTTTTTGATGACTATGCAAACTCACTGACTGTGGGTCCTATTATGCGTCCTGTAACCGATAAGATGAAGGTTTCCCGTGAGAAACTTGCCTTTATTATTGATGCAACGGCAGCTCCCATTGCCGGCATAGCCCTTATCTCTACCTGGGTTGCCTATGAGGTGGGTTTGATTCGTGATGGACTGCAGGGGATTGGGCTTGAAATAAATGCCTATGGACTTTTTGTCGAGACCATTCCTTACCGTTTCTATAACATCTTAATCCTCTTTTTTATCATTGGTACTATTTGGTTCATGCGTGAGTTTGGCCCAATGTATAAGGCAGAGCAGCGTGCCAGAACCACCGGTAAGCTACTTGCTGACGATGCAAAACCAATGGTGGCTGATGAGGCAACAGATTTAGAGCCGGATCCTGATGTTAAGGCCAGTATCTGGTATGCAATTATTCCAATTGGTACCCTTATTGTCGCTGCCTTTCTCGGCTTCTATTTTAACGGTTACGGATCGGTAATGGCTGGAGGTAATGCTGCTCTTGTTACCCTGTTAAAAAATGATCCAATGAGCTTTTTGGCAGTACGAGAGGCCTTTGGCGCCTCCGATGCCTCCGTTGTGCTCTTTCAGGCAGCGCTTATTGCTGGCCTTGTTGCCATGGTAATTGCCGTAGGAAAAAGAATTCTCAGCATGGAACAGGCGGTTTCTACCTGGATTCAGGGAGTGAAATCTTTGAATATTACCGCCGTTATCCTCCTGCTTGCCTGGTCTCTTTCCGGTATGATTAAGGAGCTCGGCACCGCATCCTATCTTGTTACCGTTCTTTCCGATGCAATCCCTGTATTTCTGCTCCCTGCAATTGTCTTTATTATGGGTTCAGTTATATCCTTTGCAACGGGAACATCCTACGGAACAATGGGTATTTTAATGCCACTCTGTATTCCGCTTGCCTATGCGCTCTCTCCAGATCATTCATACCTTATTCTCAATGTGAGTGCGGTATTGACCGGCGCTATTTTTGGCGATCACTGTTCCCCTATCTCGGATACAACGATTCTCTCCTCCATGGGTTCTGCCTGTGATCATATTGATCACACCAGAACACAGCTTTATTATGCGGTTCCCGTAGCGCTTATTGCCATTTTCTTTGGATATATCCCGGCAGGTCTTGGTATGCCTATTCTTTTGGTACTTCCCATTTCGATTCTGGCTGTTTTTGTCCTCATACGCGTTGTTGGCAAGCCGGTAAGCAATTAGTCCTGTAATTTTGTCTGGTATCAAGCCCTTTGAAGATTTCTTCAAAGGGCTTTTTTTTGTTTTTGTCCTATGACATTATGTAGATAATGATTAATTTGTTTTTGTTCCTGGTTCTAATAACTATTAAAGAGATAGATGCGGCATAACTATGAAAAATTATTATGAAATACTGGGGCTTGATAAAGACTGTACGAGCGATGAGTTACGACGAAAATATCGCAAGCTTGCCATGAAGTATCACCCTGACCAGAACCCTGATAATCCCGAGTTTCAAGAAAAATTTAAGGAGATTGCCGAGGCCTATGGTGTCCTCAGTGATTCCAAAAAACGACAGGAGTACGATAGATTTGGGGCCGCAGGAGGTGGTTTTGGTGCCGGCACCACCGGCTTCTCCTATAGCCAGGAAGAAATTTTTCGTGATCTGTTCAATGATCCCCAGTTCCAGCAGATGTTCAGTACCATTTTAGGTGAGTTTCAGAAATCCGGTCTGCGTTCAAATCCTGAATTTGTCCAAAAGAGTTTTTTTGGTAAACGGGGTGGAATGTTTCTTGGTGGGGTAATGTTTTTGGGCTCTCTGGCAGGCCAGGTAGCAAAGGCAAAGATAAAAGAAAAACTTCCAAATAAAGAAACCGTTATGCGTTCTCTAGGCCGGCGGGTGGGAAATTTTCTTGGCTACGGCGAGGAGAAAAAAAAGGTAGCTGAACAGCTACCCTTATCCGGTGATATTGCCTATACTTTGGAGCTTAGTCTGGAAGAGATGAGAGTAGGAAAGACCGTGGAGATCTCTGTGCCTCATTCCGGGGGTGAAGAGCATTTTAAGGTGCAGGTTCCTGCCGGCTCAACTGTTGGGCAAAAGTTGCGTCTGCGGGGTCGTGGTGCCGAGTCGAGTCAGGGTAGGGGCGATCTATATCTTGAGCTTGGCCTGCCTGGCTGATATTCCTTCAAAGAGGAGGCGTTTCTCTTTGGGGAGGAGAGGGTTATCCGCTCTTTTCTCCAGTCCCTCTATCCGGTAGCGGCCATCTTTTATTTGGATATTTATGGTGGTGTTATTGGCTGTTAGATAGTAGGGAAGCAGGAGTCTGTTCAGCCGGGCTATTATTTTTTGATGGGGGAAAGACTCTCTGCGGCTGGGGCTTGAGGAGATGATGATGGCTCCGGGAGCAACGGCTCGTAAAAAATCCTCTGTGCTTGACGTCTTGGAACCATGATGACTGGCAAGTAGTATATCAGAATGGATATTTTGCTTAAGTAAGGCTTTTTCCGCTTTGGCATGAATGTCTCCTGGAAAGAGAGCCGTGATGCCTCCCAACTTTGCCTGCAGGATAATACCCATATTTCTTGCCACTCTCTTGCCCTCTTTCTCTCTGCCAGCAAAATTATAGATACACGAGATAAGGCCTTTGCCAAAGGTGAAGGTGTCTCCCTGCTGGGCAATAATTACCTCTATTCCTTTCGCCTCTGCCTCTTGGATAAGAGCGGAAAATCTTACCCCGTAACCTAAACGACTGGCAACAATGATCTTTTTGATGCCGAAATGCTTCAGTAAGAAGGGCAGGCCATTTGTGTGATCGCTGTCGCCATGGCTTACAAAAATGGCATCGAGGTTCGAAATTCCCCTATACCAGAGAAAGGGGGCAATAACCCTACTGCCAACTCCCGGTTGCAGATAGGCAGAACCGCCTCCGTCTATAAGTACCCTGTAGCCACCTTCCATCTCTAAAAGAGTTGCACTTCCCTGGCCAACATCGATGAAGCTGATAGAGTTTGTTCTCTGTAGAGAATTGAGGATGCCTGTGCTTGGTAGCCAGAGGAGGAGGAAGGCTGCGCCGATGAGTATAGAGGCAAGAACTGTCCCCCCTCTCCATAGGCCTCTTAAAAGTAAGAGGATGAAACCGAAATAGTAGAGTACTATCAGCCAGATGGCAGGTGTGGTTGTCCATATCTGGACAAAGGGTAGCCTGGCACAGAGGTCGGTGAAGGAGATACTGAGGAGGAGTCCCCATCCTCCCATATGTAGTAAAATTTCACTGAGGCCGGGGAGGATATATTTAAGGGGGATGGCGAGGATGCCAAGGGGCAAGCTCCAGAGACAGATAAGTGGTTCGGCAATGAGGTTGGTGATCGGGCCAATGAGGGATATGCGATTAAAGTGGAAGAGAGAGAGGGGGAGGATTGCCAGAGTGGCAACCGTTGAAACGAGTAGGGCGGCTAGGATGATATTTTTGCTGATGAGTAACCATGAAATTGCACGACTTGTCTCCTTTGGTGGGGGGAGGAGGCGCTTTTGTAGTTGAGGGATGACAAGGGAGATGCCCACCACCGCCGCAAAGGAGAGTTGGAATGATGCCGTAAAAATTTGCTGTGGATGAGAGAGGAGGATCAGTAGTGCTGCGCAGGCAATGAGGGTGATAGGTGATTTTTTTCTATCAATGCACAGGGCAAAGAGGACAAGGCTTATCATGATAACTGCTCGGACCACTGGGGTATTTGTTCCCGTTATTAGTGAATATAAGAGGAGAAAGGGCAGACAGGTGAACGCTGCTATCTTGTGAATATCATAGTGGAGTAATATATGGTTTGATTGTCGCAGGCAAAAAAGTATCAGGCCATAGAGCAGGGAAAAAATAATGGCCATATGCAGACCTGAAATTGCCAGGATATGCATGAGCCCACATGTTTTGAAATTTTCCAGGACCGGTGTTGGAATAAGAGCACGGTCTCCCAAGAGGATGGCGCGGTATAATCCCGCAGTTGCAGGTTCTGTTTTGTCGATAAATTCTCCAAAATCAGAGCGGATTCTCTCGGCAAGATAGAAGATGTTTGGTTTCGGGGATTGGGGGAGATTTTCTTTGTTAATTTTGCCAATGTGGAGGGGAGAGGCAATAGAGCCGGTGATCCAAATATCCTTTCTGGCCAAAAAAAGAGGATAGCTGAAGATACCTGCACCCTCATAGCCAACGGGCTTTTTGCATTTTGCCCGGATGGCCACCATCTCTCCCGGTTTGATTTCCTCGGGCCATTTACCCTGCAGATAAAGGGATATTTTTCCTCTGGTTGGTGTCAGATTTTTTTTCAGGGGGTATTGGATATAAAGTCCATCCAGCAGGACCTTGGTGACGTGAGGAGAGGAGATTACCATGGAGTCCAAAACGCCAATGAGGGTAAGCTCTTGCGGAGTAGATATCTTCTCTCTTATATGGAGAGGATTTCTGGGCCCCAGGGCCGTTTGCTGGGTCTGGAGTATGCCGAGGAGAAAAAACAGGAGACAAATGCTGAGCAGGCTTGCTGTTTTGTTCCGTAAAAAAAGAATCAGGACGGCCAGGCCGAGGAAGGCTATGCGGGTAGGGTCCACTCCGAGCAGATTGTATGTGCCGAGTAATATACCGAGACTGTAGGCAATGACAACAGCCGTGAGCAGGTAATAGCTTACCAGCCCTGTGAGAGTCTTTTTTGTTTTGTGATAGGGGAGCACGGCCGCCTCAAGAAGATTGTGTGTCCCCTTAGTTTGGCATAGAAAAAATAAAAAGGGTAATCTTATCCATCAAGCAGTTGCCTGATATAGTGCATATGCCTTGGGATTACGCCCTGTTGTTTCTCGATGCATCGATGGGCCGCATCGCCCATCTCCTTCCTCCTTGTCTTAGACTGGAGAAGCTGATTGCAAAGACTTACCAAGGTTTGCTCAGAAACCTCCAGTGCGCCACCTGTCTCCAGGAGGAGCTGCCGTATTTCCCTGAAATCAGACATGTGTTTTCCAAAAAGTACGGGGATATTCATCAGGGCGGGTTCTATGGGATTGTGCCCACCGTAATCGATAAGACTTCCTCCCACAAAGGCGATTTGGCCCAGCTTGTAAAAGTGGATGAGTTCTCCGAGGCTGTCGACTATCAGGACATCGCTCTCCTCTGAGATATTTTCAGATCTCCTGTTGGCGCTGAGACTGAGTTCTCTGGCCTTTTTTTGGATTTCTGCACCGCAGCTGATGTTACGTGGAGCAATAATGAGGCGGGCATTTTTGTTCTCTGTGATAATTTCCCTGAATGCCTGGAGGATGATATCTTCTTCTCCGGGATGGGTCGATCCTGCTATAATAAGCTGTTTTTCCCTTGCCAGACGGACAAAGAAATCTGGTAGTGGATTTTTCTTTTTATTGAGAACTGTGTCGAATTTCAGATTGCCCAAGGTCAGTATTTTTTCCGGACTGATCCCTAAGGAAAGCATGTTTTTTCGATCATTTTCTGTCTGCATAGAGAGGAAGGCGAAGTTTTTAAAGATGGGTTGAAAGAAGAGGTGAAAGCGTCTATAACGTGCCATTGATTTTTCTGATATTCTTCCATTTACCAGAATTTGTGGGATCTTTTTGCGCCTTAAGATGGTGGAGAGGTTGGGCCAGAAATCTGTTTCTACCTGAATATAAATATCCGGCTGTATTCTCTGCACAAAGAGATAAACAGCAGGTAGTATGTCAATGGGAGAACTGATAATGCTATCAACGTAGGGAGAGGCGACCGTCTCGGCAAGTTTTTTGCCTGAGCTTGTGCTCACTGTCATAATGATTCTGGCCCGAGGCATATTCTGGCGTAGGGCGATGATGAGGGGAAGTACTGAGGTGACTTCGCCCACGGAGAGGGCATGGAGCCAGATGCACTTCTCTCCTGCCTGACCGGTGCTTATTGTCTTCTTGATCCCATAGCCTAAACGTTTTGGCATGGTAGTTCTGTATTTTTTCTTGGCCCAGATAAATAAAATTATAAGAGGCCATAGGCAGAGCAAGACGATAAGTTGTAGTATATTGTAGAATAAAATCATGTTGTTGTTGTGAAGTGATTATCTGAAAATTAAATTTTCCCCTGAGCCCTAAATTGTCATGAATATAATACTTTTTGAAGAAAAAGAAATCAGTAGTACTTATCATATCCAAATTACCGATCATCGGGCAAAGCATATTGTTAAGGTCCTGCGTTCTCAGGTGGGGGACAGGGTGCGGGTAGGGGTGATAGATGGTGGTCGTGGAATGGCAAAAATAGTTGCTATTAAGCCAAAATTTCCATTCTCTGTGGACCTTGATATTCAGCTTGAGACGACTCTTCCAGAAGAGAAACCAGTTATTGATCTTGTTCTTGCCCTGCCTCGACCTATTATGCTGCGGAGGATATTGAGTCAGGTGACCAGTCTGGGAGTAGGGCGTATCTTTTTAATTGATAGCCAGCGGGTGGAAAAAAGCTTTTGGCAGGCGAGTCTCTTGCAGAATGAACAGTATCGTGAACATCTGCTTATAGGACTTGAACAGGCAGTGGCAACGCGTCTGCCCGAGGTAAGCATCTATCCTAAATTTAAGGGGTTTATGGATGAGTTATTGGTCAAAGACCTTGATGACTATTCTGCTTTGATTGTGGCCGATCCTGCAGGAACAAACACTTTTTCCGAGGCCCTTCGGCAGGCAGGTGGTTCCCTGAGGCAGGGTGGCAGGGTTTTGCTCTGTGTTGGTCCGGAGGGTGGTTGGGTGCCAGCAGAAGTGGATCAATTTTCAGGCTGTGGTTTTTCCATCTGTACTATTGGTGAGCGTATCTTGAAGGTCGATACTGCAGTTATTGCTTTGCATAGTAGAATTATGGCATTGCGAGAAATCCTCTGATAGCAGATATGTCAGTTGGGTGGTAGTGGTAGATTGTACCTGATAGCAGAAGCAGCAGTAGATAGGTCAGTAGGCTTATGGGGCGATTTTTGGAGTAGAACTTCAGGGCTGATCCACTGGATCTCTTGAGCCTTGGCAGTAATCCATGTTGGAAGGATATAGAATAGAGCTCATCAATAATAAGATGACTCAAACAGCCGGAAAACACGGAAAATCCTACTATCAGGGCAAAGGTTGCGCCTGAGTTTATAAAGAGCAAATAGCCCATCTCCCCCATTAACAGGCAGAAGGGGATGCTATGCAGTATCCCTCGGTGGACGGTTAATTTTTTTACCACTCCATAGAGAAAGTAGTTAATAAAGAAATAACTACAGAAGAAGTATAAAAATAAAAATTCAGGGGTTGGTTGCCTCTCCTGCTGTATCAGGCTAAGCATAAGGGCGGGGATAATCAGGGATATTGAGGTGAATAAAAATCTGAGTGGTTTGCCAGAATCACTGTCTAAATCTGGCAGGGTGCCTCCTATTGCTCCTAAGAGAAAAACAGTGGCTGTTTGACTGATTGAAAAGTCAAAGGAGACCGTGCTCAGGGTGGATATTGCAAAACCAACGCAGGCTCCTGCGGTTAGATGTGTTGAAAAGTTTGCCATTTTATTTTCTACTCGCTTGTTATTTATACTAATTATCCTGTGTTCGCGGTCGTAGAGGCAAGGTATATTGTATATTGACCTATTTTACAAACCATAAAAAAAGTTCGGGTGATCCTTGTTGGGGAATACGCTTACCAAGAGCCAATAAATCTGTGTAATTGGTAAAAAAAGACTAAGCATTTGCTTTTTTCGTAAAAGTAGCCTTTTGACATAGATTGTTCTTGTTTTTATAGAAAAATATAAAGAAAGAAAGGTGTTGACCGGATTGAGAGAGATGTATATTCTGGAAATCGTTTTGAAGTACTTGATAAGCAAAAATGATGGTTTATGTATAGAATTGTAGCAGGATTTTACGAGGGTAAAGGAGAACGGTGTAATGACAGTTTATAGAGTAAAGAAAATTAATAAGATAGCTCCTGAAGGCCTTGAGCTTTTTACTGATAAGTTTATCGTAAATGAAGATGAAAACGATCCTCAGGGGATTATTTTACGTAGTTCTCCTGTTGACGTTGATGATTATCCATCCTTGCTTGCTGTTGCCCGGGCAGGTGCCGGAACAAATAATGTTAATGTAGAAAGAGCTACCAAGAAGGGTATTTGCGTATTTAATACCCCCGGCGCCAATGCTAATGCCGTTGTAGACCTTGTTTTTCCTATGTTAGGTGTGTGGAAGCGTAATATCTTTAACGGTATTAACTTTTGTAAATCTCTTACCGCAGTAGATCCCGATAAGGTAGATAGCGTTGTTGAAGCGCAAAAATCTGCCTATAAGGGAGAGGAGATAGCGGGTAAAAATTTGACGGTTGTGGGGCTTGGTCAAATTGGTGTTCGTTTGGCAAATGGTGGTATTCAGCGTCTTATGAATGTAAAGGGCTTTGATCCTGCCCCGGCTCTTGAAAATATTCATCAGCTCTCTCCTCAGGTACGTGTCTGTCGAGCTTTAAAAGATGCGGTGAGTGACGCTGATGTGATAAGTTTGCATCTTCCCCTGAACGATCGAACTAGAAATCTGGTTAATGCAGAGTTTTTGGCGAAGGTGAAAAGGGGAGCAATCCTTATTAACTATTCAAGGGCTCCAATCGTAGATGAGCAGGCTGTTCTCGATGCCCTTGACAGCGGTCAGCTTGGCGCTTTTCTTTCTGATTTCCCCACTGCTAAAACCATTGGCCATGAGAAGATTTTGACGACGCCACATCTTGGGGCGTCTACTTCTCAATCCGAGGGTAACTGCTCTACCATGGCGGTAAAGGAGCTTTCAAGTTATCTTAAATATGGAAATGTCGTTCACAGTGTAAACTTTCCTAATATAGAGTCTACTCCTGCTGATACTGTTAAAAACAGACTTATTGTTATTAATAAGGATGTTCCTGGTATGATTGCCAATGTTTCCAATATATTCAGTGGTTTTAACGTGAATATTGTAAGCTATCTCAACCAGTCAAACGGTGCCATTGGTTATAATATTATTGATATGGAAGAGACGATTCCGGAAGAACTTGTGGCAAAAATTGTTGAACTGCCCGATGTTATCAGAACTCGAGTAATTGAATTTGCTTAGAGGGATGTTTGTTATTCTGGCGTAAAGTTGGAGTGACTGGAGTCTGTTAAAGCGCTCTTTTTCTAAAAAGCCGCTCTCGCCATGCGAGAGCGGCTTTTTTTTTATCTTTTTTCCTTAGGTGCTGTTGTGGATATTGTAAGGCAGCTGTTTCCTGTGGCCCTTGGCACATGTTCTGACTATCAAACTCTTTTGCTGGATGATCGTCTGTCTGCCCTCTCTCTTGCCGCCGGTTTTTCTCCACCTGCCCGAGGGGCGCGGGTGCTCTTGAAACCTAATCTTGTCAGTGCCAGAGGGCCATCCTGGGCCTGTACCAATGCCCTTTTTATTCGCGCTGTCGCCCTTTGGTTTTTAGAGCAGGGGGCTCATGTGGCCTTGGGTGATTCACCGGCATTTGGTTCCGCCCTGGCGGTGTGTGAGGCACATGGCATTTCTGCTGCTCTTAAAGATTTGAATATTCCCATTGTTGAATTTGACCGTAAGGAGAGCTGTCGTTTGAGTTGCGGAATAGAGGTGGGGCTGGCCAGGGCCGCTTTGGATTGTGATCTTTTGGTTAATCTGCCTAAGATCAAGGCCCATAGTCAAATGTATGTGAGTATGGCCGTGAAAAATTGTTTTGGGCTTATTACAGGCCTGCAAAAGGCTATGCTCCATATGAAACATGGGGAGGGGCATGAACGCTTTTCTCGTTTAATTCTGGATTTGCAAAAATTTATTCCTGAACAACTTGTTATCGGTGATGGTATAGAGGTTATGCATCATACGGGGCCGATTAAGGGAAGAAAGCTTTCTCTTGGTTGCCTGGCCGTTGCCCAAAACAGCGTAGCCTTTGATACAGCGATGCTCCACGTTCTCGGTTTGCCCTCGGAGAAAAGTCCCCTCTGGCAGGTTAGTCACCGAGCGGGCATGGCGGAGAGTAATATTGAGCAAATTGCCTTTCCTGGTCTGCCTGCAGACTTTTTTTCTGGAGCAGGCTTTGTGGCACCCGCTAATCTTGACCCCATTAGATTTAGGTTCTTTCGTTTTATTTGTGGTATGTTAAGGAGATTATCTGTTTCAGATAACGGTTAATTGGTAGAAAAATTTGGGCCTGATGTTTTTTCTTGTTAATATCTTAATAAGGATATCGGCCATATTACTGGTCCGCTTTTTGGGATTTTGCTCTTAGGCTTGTGCAAAAATAATAAGTACAAGCAGGAAATTTTATGTATAAATGTGACAAACCCTTGATTCTTGCCTCTTCATCTCCCCGTAGAAAGGCATTTCTGGACCAATTAGGGCTGGAATATTCCGTTAGGGTCAAGAGTATTGATGAGTTTGCTCAACCGGAAGAATCCCCCGAAGCCTTTGTCTGTCGTATGGCCCTGGAAAAGGGGAGTGCTGTAAGCTATCAGCATCCCGACTCCTGGGTGATTGCAGCAGATACAATAGTTTGTCTGGATCAAAAAATACTTGGTAAGCCACGGGATAGTGAAGATGCTGTTGCCATGTTATGTAGATTAGCTGGAAGGTCTCATACGGTGATGACTGCATTTGCCATTATCTGTGAAAAAGAGAAGATCAGTGAGGTGCAGTTGGTGGAGACTTCAGTCTATTTTTCTTCTTTTGGTGAGGTCGAGGCGCGGGCCTATGTGGCTACCGGGGAACCTCTGGATAAGGCGGGCAGTTATGGAATTCAAGGGGTAGGTGCTCTTTTTGTTAGAAAAATAGCAGGATCCTATTCCAATGTTGTCGGTCTACCTCTTGCTGAACTTGTTGAGCGCCTTCTGTATTATTCTGTGATAAGTATTTAATAGAGTATTTATTTTGTCTTTTTAGGAATCTTTATCTCAACCTTCTGGGAAATTGTAACTTTATGATAAAATATAATATAGAATCATCTGAAATAGGGATTCTTATGGCCTTTAATGGAGCCGTGGTGACATGTCGGCTCTATCCAACATCTGCTCCCCAGGTGAAAACTAGCATGGAGCGGGCCTATAACCTTTTCGGAGATTATTTGTCGAAGCATGATTCATTTTCTCTTGCCATGGTTGATGGATCCCATGCTGTAAATCATAAGGTTATTCCTCAGCGGACTCTGGATGGCTTGATCAATCTTGTTGTTTATCGTCAACTCCAACTACTTGGTTTGCAGGAACTACTCTTTGAGCAGGACTTAGATCGGTTTACCTTTTCTCAGATTGTTTCGGTCTTTGTTGCTAAGCGAGAAAAAATAGAGAAGGAGGGCGGGGGGCGTGAATATGTTACAGCCCTGGGCCTTATATCCTGTTTTCGGGAAAAATTTGTTGGAACCCTGTTGGCGGAAAAGGAAAAAACAAAGATAAAGGCTCTGGAAAAACTTATAGAGGTCTTGCTCGGTAAGACTGATATTGGTCAGGTAAGGGTAGAGCTAGAGGCTGTTTTAGCAAATGAAGCAATGGGAGCAGAACTGCTTGCGGCAGGGATTGGTCGTTTACTTGGCGTGCTCAGTAAGAGAAAGGGCGCCTTCATTGCTGAAGAATTTAATGGTATGTTTGTTCGGGTGAGTGAGCTTGTCGCAGGGGAGGGGCAGCGAGAGCTTGCCGTTGCCTTGGCAAAACTTTTAGTAGTCGATTTGCAGATTGCAGCTCTGGCAGCTCTTTTGGGGCAGGATTTTTCTTCTGTGTTTGGTCAACAGCTCTATGATGCCCTGGTGCGACATCTCAGCGTAGAGCAACTTATCAAGGTGCAAAAGCTGTATCAATACTATATTGCTAGGTTTGAAAAAACGCATCCAAAATCTCATAAGTTGGCAGCGATTAAACCCGCCTATGAGCATCTGGGCGATCATGAAAGGGTGAAGGCCTTTTGGCTCAAACAGATCACAGTGGATGCATTGCAGCAGGCAGAGGCGGAACGTCTCAATAGCCGAATGAGTAATATGCTTGCCCTGTTACTAGGTGGTAAGTACCTATGTCTGTCAAATAATGAATTTTTGCAGAATCTACCCGACTTGATTCTCTCTCTTGCTCAGGAGGAGGATGAAAGAGGGGGTGAGGTTTTGAGAGTTCTTGCCGATAAGCTTACCTCTCTTCAGGGAGAGAAACAACGGAATCTGGCTACAAGTCTGGTTTTGGTTGGTGAAAAACTCCTGCTGGAAAAAAAATGGAAGTGGTTGCGTCCCATTAGGGCATGCTTTGTTTCCTGGTTGAAGAAGTCGAATGTAGGCGATGCCCTCTATGAGAGAATTGCCTCTATTCTCTCTGATATAATGCTTGCAGAGAAGGGTGCTGGCTTTATTGAAGAATTCGATGAACTTCTGTTGCTCTTTTATCAGTTACGCAATAACGAGATAAAAAAAGATGCTACTGTTCAGGCTATTATTGCCCGGGTACAGGATAGGGCTATTGATAGAAAATCTTTACCCGTTGGTTTGGCAGATTGTTTGTTGATGCCGGATGATGTGCAGGTAAGTAGGCGGCTTGTTTGGCAGGGACCGATAGCTATTAGGTATTTGATTGATGAACTTATCTCTTCAGAAAAAACAGAGCAGCGTCTTAAAATAATAGATTTACTTCTTCAGGGTAAGGTGGCTCTGCCACCCGTGATTTTTGAACGTCTTGATGAAGATATGCCGTGGTACGGTAAAAGAAATCTCATTAAGTTATTGGGGAATACAGGCAGTGAAGAGCATGTGGAAAAGATCTTTCCCTATATAAAACATCGAGATTTACGCGTTCAGCGGGAGGTCTGCCTCTGTCTCTCTAAAATTGGTGGAAGCAAAAAGAAGGAACTGCTTTTGCAGGCCATTCAGCAGGCCGATGATGTCTTTCGTATACAGCTTATCCAGAGTCTGGGGCCTTTGGTCGATGAAGAGGTCGCTACTGCTCTGGTGCAGCTTTTAGGTGAGCTTGCCGTCTCAAGAGAGGTCAGGAGCGCGGAGATTATCCTGGCCATTTTAAAGGTGCTGAAAAAATGTCCATTTCTCTTTGTGGTTGAGGCCTTAACGGCTTTTCTGGATCTTCGGCAAGAGGGAGGAGCTTTTTTATCTAAAGATTTATGGAGAAGGGTAGAACAGGTTCGTGATCATCTTGCAGCCCTTGTTGCTCAGAATGGCAAGGGGGCTCATGTTGGGGTGAATGAGCTACGTAAAAATAAGCAACGACAAATTTCTCGAATGACAACGCCATCCGCATTTATTACCGAAGATCATCTTGAGCGGCAGGCCCTTAATGCCTTTGAGGAGGGTGAGCAGGATCAGGGAGGTCGGTTGCTTCTTAAGCTCATCAGTAAACTGGCATGCAATGGCAAGTTCTCTGAGGCTGATAAGGTCAGGGATTTATTGATAGAGACAGCTCCATATCTTTTGACGGATATTATCAGGGCAGCAGAGATTATTGAAGAGGAAAAGGCGAACTCCATTGATAAGGGGCATGTCGAGATTTGGCATGAACTCTATGATTTTTTGACGACGGAAGAGTTTAGCGTGCTCTATCATCGCCTTCAGCATAAGAGGTTGTTTAACGATGAGGTTATTGTCTCCCAAGGTGATGTGCAAAAATCTCTGTACTTTATTAACTCTGGCAAGGTGAAGCTCTTCTATAAAAAACAGGAGGCTGAAGTTCTTATAAAAACATTGTCTCGTTGTTCGGTGCTGGGTGCGGGGGCCTTTTTTGATGCCTCTGTATGGACCTTTGCCGTCTCTTCTCTTGGTAGAGTTGATATCTCTGTGCTTGATTTTAAAGATATTCAGGAATTGGCGGAGGAATATCCTTCCCTTGAGTCAAAGCTACATGATTTCTGTGTCAAGTTTGAAAAAATAGAAAATTTCTTTAAATCATCGAAGAATGATAGAAGACAAAATCAACGGGTTAAGGTGTCAGGGAGGATCTCCAGTCACCTCTGTGATAATCAGGGGCGGCGTGCTGGAGTGATGCCTAAGGGAGGACTGTCCGATATTTCAGCGGGAGGGATTTCGTTTTTTATCCGTCTCTCCCGAAAGGCACATGCCCAGGTCTTATTGGGCCGTATGCTTCGGGTACAGTTGCCAGATGCCGACGGAGAGGTTGCCCTTATGGGAGAGGTGGTGGCGGTTCATGCCCTGCAAAATATTGATAACGAGTACTCTGTTCATGTTCAGTTTGAGCAAACCTTAGGTGCGTCCCTGTTTAAGGGAATTCTTTTGGCCTTAAAGAGGAAAAAGATGGCCTCTTAGCTGTATTAAAGGGGGGCTCCTCTTATATAGGGGGAAATTATTTTGCCAGTCACTGTATGGAAGGGGATGGTTGATAATTGGCTTTTATCTCTAAATGCTTGACTTATGGCGTTTGGGTAGGCATTCTATGAGGACAGTCTGTTTTAGGGGAGAAAAAATGTTGACAGTGACCCTTAAAACCTGTACTTTGCCGCACCTTCTGAGCACGGGACAATCGCTGAAAGCAATTGATTCTGAGCCGGATGGCAGGACAAAA